>NZ_CAWNWX010000104.1:14304-33033 GCF_963878195.1 Aeromonas sp. HMWF016 | reverse complement strand
GGCATCAAGCAGCCGACCCACGTGCTGCTGCAGGCCGGGGTAGGGGCGCTGGCGGGCGGGGTGCTCGGTTATCTGGTGGACTGCTTCGGGGCGAAAAACCTGCACAGTATCGTGGTCGAGCCGGATCAGGCCGACTGCATCTACCGCTCCGGCGTGGCGGGGGAGATGGTCAATGTGGGTGGCGATATGCGCACCATCATGGCCGGTCTCGCCTGCGGTGAACCCAATCCGCTCGGCTGGCCGCTGCTCAGGGGCTGCACCACCCAGTTCATCTCCTGTCACGACAAGGTGTCGGCATTGGGCATGAGAGTGCTCGGCAACCCTCTTGGCAATGACCCCCGCATCATCTCCGGTGAGTCCGGCTCGGTCGGCACCGGCGTGCTGGCGGCAGTGCGTCACCACCCGGATCGCGCGGCGCTGATGGAACGTCTGGGGCTGGATAGCAACTCGGTCGTGCTCATCATCAACACCGAAGGGGATACCGATGTGAAGCACTACCGGGAAGTGGTGTGGGAAGGCAAACACCCGGCCTGCGACTAACCCCGGCTGTGACTAATCCCTGCGAGAGCAGAGACACGAATTGAAGAACTGATCGCGCCTCGCCAACGGGGCGCGGTAACGGGCACAGGGCGCTGCCGACGAACAGGCCGCGCACTCTCAGTTGTTATGGAGAATCACAATGAGCAAGCAAATTCCGTTTGAAATGGTGTTGGAGAAGGCCTACCAGTACAAGGCCGAGATGAGTCAGTTCCTGCGCGACATGATCGCCATCCCGAGCGAGAGCTGCGATGAAGAGCGCGTCGTGCTGCGCATCAAGCAGGAGATGGAGAAGGTTGGCTTTGACAAGGTCGAGATCGACCCCATGGGCAACGTGCTGGGCTATATCGGCCACGGCCCGCACCTGATCGCCATGGATGCCCACATCGATACCGTGGGCGTCGGCAACATGGCCAACTGGAAGTTCGACCCCTATGAGGGGATGGAAGATCACGAGATCATTGGTGGTCGTGGCGCATCTGACCAAGAAGGCGGCATGGCCTCCATGGTCTATGCGGGCAAGATCATCAAGGATCTCGGGCTGGAGGATCAGTACACCCTGCTGGTGACCGGTACCGTGCAGGAGGAGGACTGCGACGGTCTCTGCTGGCAGTACATCATCGAGCAGAGCAAGATCCGCCCCGAGTTCGTGGTCAGTACCGAACCCACCGACTGCCAGATCTACCGTGGCCAACGTGGCCGCATGGAGATCCGCATCGATGTGCAGGGGGTCAGCTGCCACGGCTCTGCGCCGGAGCGCGGTGACAACGCCATCTTCAAGATGGGCCCCATCCTTGGCGAGCTGCAAGAGCTCAGCCACAACCTCGGCAATGACGACTTCCTCGGCAAGGGCACCCTGACCGTCTCCGAGATCTTCTTCACCTCTCCAAGCCGCTGCGCCGTGGCAGACAGCTGCGCCGTCTCCATCGACCGCCGCCTCACTTGGGGCGAAACCTGGCAAGGGGCGCTCGACGAGATCCGCGCCCTGCCTGCGGTGCAAGCCGCCGGTGCCGAGG
Source organism: Aeromonas sp. HMWF016 (assembly GCF_963878195.1). NCBI lineage: Bacteria > Pseudomonadati > Pseudomonadota > Gammaproteobacteria > Aeromonadales > Aeromonadaceae > Aeromonas > Aeromonas sp. HMWF016. Next base: position 31,480 of record NZ_CAWNWX010000104.1, on the reverse strand, counting down.
TCTCCATGTACCAGTACGACCGTCCGGCCTACACCGGTCTGGTCTATCCGACCGAGTGCTACTTCCCGACCTGGAAGGTGGAAGAGGATCACATCACCGTCAAAACCCTCTCCAAGGCTTATCGTGAGCTGTTCAACAAGGAGCCGGTGGTGGACAAGTGGACCTTCTCGACCAACGGGGTCTCCATCATGGGTCGCCACGGTATTCCGGTCATCGGTTTTGGCCCGGGTAAAGAGCCGGAGGCCCACGCCCCGAACGAGAAGACCTGGAAAGAGCATCTGGTCAAGTGCGCCGCCATGTACGCCGTGATCCCCATGCTCTATCTGGCCGAGCTGGACAAGTAAGGGGGCCGCCGGGCGGTGACTCTCATCACCGCCCGGCTGTTGCAAGTGCCCCGTCTCCATTGAGGCGGGGCTTTGCTGTTTAAAGTGATGTTCGAGGTGGTGGGGATGAAACGGCTGATCAAAAACGGTGTGCTGGTCGATGCACAGGGTGAATATCGTCAGGATCTGCTGATCGAGAACGGGGTGATCCGCGCGCGCGCCGCCGCTATCCAGCCCGATGGCGAGACCGACGTGATCGATGCCAGCGGCTGCTATGTGATGCCGGGTGGCATCGACGTCCATACCCACTTCAACATCGACGTAGGCATTGCCCGCAGTTGCGATGACTTTTTCAGCGGTACCCGTGCCGCCGCCTGTGGTGGCACCACCACCATCGTTGATCACATGGGATTTGGCCCAGCGGGGTGCAATCTGCATCACCAGCTGGCCCGCTATCACGACTATGCCGCCGATCAGGCGGTGGTCGATTACGGCTTTCACGGCGTTGTCCAGCATGTGGATGACGCTATCCTCCACGAGATGGCCGCCATGGTGCAGGAGGAGGGGATCAGCAGCTTCAAGCTCTATCTCACCTACCAGTACAAGCTCGGAGATCACGATGTGTTGCGCGCGCTGGCCCGCCTCAAGGAGGTGGGGGCGCTTGCCACCGTCCATCCCGAGAATGATGCCGCCATCGCTGCGCGCCGTGCGGCCCTATTGGCCGCCGGTCACCATGAACCCTGGTATCACCCGCAAAGCCGCCCGCTGGAGTGCGAGGCCGAGGCGGTGGCCCGGATGATCAATCTGGCGGGGCTCGCTGGCAATGCGCCGCTCTATATCGTCCACCTATCCAATGGCTTGGGGTTGGAGTATCTGAAACTGGCGCGTCGGCAGGGACAGCCGGTCTGGGTGGAGACCTGCCCGCAATATCTGCTGCTCGATGAGCAGTGTTATTACAGGGAGAACGGGGTCGACTATCTGCTGAGCCCGCCGCTGCGCTCACGCCGCGAGCAGGACAAGCTGTGGGTCGGCATCGCTGAGGGCGACATCGACACGGTGGCGACCGATCACTGCAACTTCTCCCACGCCCAGCGCGTGACCCTCTCGGGGGGCGATTTTAGCCGCTGCCCCAACGGCTTGCCCGGGGTCGAAAACCGGATGCTGCTGCTGTTTTCCCATGGGGTGCTGGGGGGGCGCATCTCGCCGTCCCGCTTCGTGGCCCTCACCAGCGCCAACCCGGCTCGCCTGTTTGGCCTCTGGCCGCGCAAGGGCAACCTGCAACCGGGGTCTGACGCCGATCTGGTGCTGATGGATCCCCGTGGTGACACCCTGATTTCTCACCCACTGCTGCATGACAACGGCGACTACAGCCCCTACGAGGGAATGCGCTGCCCCGGCCAGATCAGGATGACCCTGAGCCGTGGCGAGATAGTCGCTCGTGATGGCGAGTTTCTGGGGCGGCGTGGTCACGGCCGGTTTTTGGCCAGAGCGCCCTTTGATCCGGCCTTGGCGCCGGATCTGCACTCGCCTTGCCCCGCAGCTGCAGGCTGACAATTCGTTCGAAACACGCAAATCAGCAAGGTTATGTGAACAACGAAAGGTGGGCCGGTATCGCGCCGGCTTGTCCCATCACTGGAGATAACAAGATGAAACAGAGAATCGTACTGGCCCTTGGTGGCAATGCGCTGGGCAACAACCTGCCCGAGCAGATGAAGGCGGTGCAGAGCACGGCCGGCACCATTGCCGACCTGATCGCTCAGGGGCATGAAGTGGTGGTGACCCACGGCAACGGCCCGCAGGTAGGGATGATCCAGCAGGCGTTCGAGGTGGCAGCTCGTCATGACTCCAAGGCGCCCCATCTGCCCATGTCGGTCTGCGTGGCCCTGAGTCAGGGTTATATCGGTTATGACCTGCAAAATGCCCTGCGCGAAGCTTTGCTGGCGCGTGGTATTCACAAGCCGGTTGCCACTCTGGTGACCCAGGTGGAGGTGGATAAAAGCGATCCCGCCTTCCTCGACCCGAGCAAACCCATCGGCGGTTTCTTCAGCAAGGAGGAGGCCGAGGCATTGATGGCCAAGGGCGAGCGGCTCAAAGAGGATGCCGGCCGTGGCTATCGCCGGGTGGTCGCATCCCCCAAACCCGTCGATATCATCGAGAAAGAGACCGTCTCTGCCATGCTGGCCGCCGGTCAGGTGGTGATCACCGTCGGTGGCGGCGGCATTCCGGTGCTGCGCGAGGGCAATCACCTGCGCGGTGCCAGTGCGGTGATCGACAAGGATTGGGCCAGTGCCAAGCTGGCGGAGCTTATCGACGCCGACATGCTGATCATCCTTACCGCGGTAGAGAAGGTCGCCATCAACTTCGGCAAGCCCGATGTGCAGTGGCTCGATCAGCTAAGCGTGGCCGATGCCAACAGCTTTATTGCACAGGGGCAGTTTGCCAAGGGTTCCATGCTGCCCAAGGTGGAGGCGGCGCTCTCGTTCGCGACCTCCATGCCGGGGCGCAAATCCCTGATCACCTTGCTGGAGAAGGCCGCTGACGGCATTGCCGGCAAGACGGGAACCCTTATCAGCCGCTAGGCGTTCCAGCCCGGATTGAGAGTGATTGCGGGGGCCGTAGGCCCCCTTGTTCATTTCGGGGCTGCCATGGTCAGCAGAGGATGGGCGGCGTAAGATGGCCGCCTTCAAGCGCGGGCAAGACGCCGAGAGCAGACCCGGCGCAATGAGTGACAAGAGGTGAGTAACAAGCAATGAGCGGAAAGATCAATATGGCGGCGCTGGGGGGATTGATCCTGCTCACTGCCATCTGGAGTTACAGCTGGATCGTGATGAAGCAGGTGATGCTCTACGCGGGGGCCTTCGAGTTCACCGCCCTGCGCTGCCTGTGCGGATCTCTGGTTCTGCTGCTGGTATTGGCCCTGCGCGGGCGCCGTTATCTCAAACCCACCCCGTTTCGCTATACCCTCGCCATCGCCCTGTTCCAGACCTGCGGCATGGTGGGGTTGGCCCAGTGGGCGCTGATCAGCGGCGGGGCGGGCAAGGTGGCTATTCTGAGCTACACCATGCCGTTCTGGGTGGTGATCTTCGCGGCGCTCTTTCTCGGCGAGCGGATGCGCAAGCTGCACTATCTGGCGGTCGGGGTGGCGGCTTGCGGTCTGCTGCTGGTGATCGAGCCCTGGCAGTTGCACCTCGATTCCATGAAGAGTGCGCTGCTGGGGATTGCCTCCGGCATCTGCTGGGGGATCAGCGCCATCATCGCCAAGCGGATGTATGTCCGCCATCCCGCGTTGGATCTGATGTCCCTCACCACCTGGCAGATGATCTACGCCACCATGGTGATGGCCGTGGTGGCGGCGCTGGTGCCGGAGCGACCCATCGACTGGCAGCCCTATGTGTTTGGTGCGCTCGCCTACAGCGCCATCTTCGCCACAGCGCTGGCCTGGAGCCTCTGGTTGTTCGTACTGAAGAAACTGCCTGCCGGGATCGCAAGCCTCAGCACCCTGGCGGTGCCGGTGAGCGGCGTGCTGCTCTCATGGTGGCTGCTGGGTGAAAATCCGGGGCCGGTGGAGGGGAGCGGTATCTCCCTTATCGTGCTGGCGCTTCTCGTCATCAGCCGCAAGGGCAAGCGCTCTGTGGTGTCGGTGGCGGGGGAGACCCGCGTCAAGCACGGCTGAGTCGATTGTCGGTAACGAAATAAAAAGGGCCCGCCATCATGGCGGGCCCTTTTTGTTGGCGCGCTGGCTTATCTGCGCTGGGCCAGATGCATCATGGCCTCCAGCACGGCGCCGCCCGTTGATGACGTGGGCCTTGCCGATTCGCGCTTATCTGCGCTGAGCCAGATGCATCATGGCTTCCAGCACGGCGCCGCCGATGGCGCGTGCCTTGTCCGATACCGTGGTGGCGTCGGCCCGCTCGCCTCTGGGGTCGATGTCACCGATCTTGAAGCCGACGGTCACCTCGATGCCATCGCTGAGCAGCCCCCGCACCATACCCGAGAGGGGCGCTATGATGGGAGCGTCCCCCACATGGGCGATCACATCCCCCTCCTGCACCAGATCACCGAGCTTGATAATGCTCTTCATCACCCCGGCGACGGGGGCGCGCACCACCCGGCGGGCGGAGTGCCCCTCGATCACCCCGGGAATGCCGGTATTGGGCTGGGCAGGGCCCTGATAGATGACCCGGCCCAGATGATGGCCGCGGTTGGTCTCAATGACCGCATCGCAGTCGCGCCCCGCCTCAAACCCTGGGCCAAGGGCCACCGTAATGGGGGCCATCTCCTTGTGGGTGCCGAGATTTTGCTTGGCGAGGATGGCATCCACCAGATAGCGGGGCTTGAGCTCGGCGAGGGTGGCACAGTCGGGGTCAACCAGTAGCGGAATGACGCCCCGATCCAGCTGCTCGAATGCCTGTTCGACGCTCTCGACCCGCTTGGCACGCACTCCCTCGACGCTTGTTTCGCCGTCGAACATTCCCTGGGCGAAGGCGACAGTGCGGCGGATCACAGTCGGCTTGTCGAGATCCAGCATCACCACCTTGAAGCCGGCATTGTGCAGGCGCAGCGCCACCCCGGTGGCGATATCGCCGGAGCCACGCATCACCACCAGCTGATCCCGCTTGAGGCGCACGTCATCCTGCATCAGACCACCCGCTTTGCCGTTTTTCACCTGCAGCAGCTCGGCGAGGATGCTGATGGCGATCTCCTCGGGCGTCTCGGCTCCTATGTTGTAACCGATGGGGGCGTGCAGCTGCTGCAGTTGCTCCTGACTCACTCCTTGCTGGCGCAGCGCCTGGGTGAAGGTCTGCACCTTGCGCTTGCTGGCGAGCAGTCCCAGATAGGCGAGGGGACGGCTGATGAGCCGATCCAGCGCCTCCTTGTCCTGATGGTTGGTGGCGATGATGACGAAGTTGGCGGGCTCGATGGCCAATTTCTCGATCACCGCGCTGATGGTATCGGCCTGCACCAGATGGGTACCGGCCGGGAAGAGGTCAGGGTTGAGGCTCCCCTCGAAGCAATCCCCGACGTGGACATCAAAGCCGAGCGGCGCCGCAGCATGGGCCACAGCCCGGTTGACGTGGCCGGCACCAATGAGCACCAGCCGTGGTCGCAGACCATAGACATCGATATAGACAGACATGGCACCACCGCAATCCGACCCTACCGCATGCTCACCGTTGCGCGCCATCCGGCCGTGGAAGATGCGGGGCTTGCGTTCGGCAATGGCGGCCATCGCTTCCTCGATCACCAGCCGCTCGATCATGCCGCCGCCGATGGTACCGAGGATCTGGCCATCGGCCATTACCAGCATCTGGGCCTGATGGCGCGGGGTGGAGCCCCGGCTCTCGATGATCTGGGCCATGGCAAACGGAGTGTTCTCCTGTTCCAGTCGGGCTGCGTGTGCAAACAGATTCATAAGGTACCTCTTTTCATCCTTAAAACGTCAGGGGTGAGGCTAAAGCGCCTGCCCGTGAGGAGCTGTGCAGATCAGGTGACGGATGGGGGGGGATTCGCGCACGGCCCCCTGCCAGATGGCGTGGATCTCGGGGTGGCGGCTCTGCAGCTTTATCAATTCCGCCAGCCACGACGCCTCATTTTGATAATCGCCATTGATAAACCAGATCCGGCGCGCCCCGGGCGGGGTGCCCTTGAACACCCCTTCGGGGTGGGAGAGCAGCCTGTCAAACAGTGCCCAATCCAGTGGCTCACCCGCCGCAATCCCGCACAGGGCTTGCAATTCAGCCCAGCGGTGGATCTGCGTCGGTTCGGCATTGGCTCCCACCATGGCGCCGCCCAGCAGGGCGATCACCCAGTCACTCTGGTGTGGAATGCAAGGTTCGTGCAAAGCGGGCACTTTCAATAACTTGTGATGGGCGCCATCTGCTTCAACCAGGATGAGATCGAAGCGTTGCTGTCCTTTGAGCAGGTCGATTTGGCGCAGATCCGGCCCTGCAACCTTGCCGGTGCGCTCGTCGAGATGGCTGAACAGGGCAACCAGGGTCGGGCCATCCGGCAGTGCCTGACAGCGGGTAAGTTGACGAACGGGATCCGTCTCGATAATCAATTCCCGATAGTGTGACGGGGCTGGCAGAAACATCCGGGTGGTGGTGGTAATTAGCACCCTTTTACCCTGCTTATAAAAATATTCCGCCAGCCAAAACAGGGCGCTGGTTTTTCCGCCGGCACCACAAAGGCTAATTAGCGTGGTATGGTTGTCACTATTTTCAAGCAATGGATTTAAAAGCGAATCAATATCCGGAAAGGCGTGAACAACAGATTGTGGCAAGGACATGGCAATGACCGAAATAAATAGCGAGGTGAATGAAAAGGTGCAGGCTCGGGGGCGTGAACAGTGTGACTGTATAATTACCGCAGCAGGTTTGTCATCCCGCATGGGGGCATGGAAAATGATGCTACCTTATGGCTCGGGGACAATTCTTGATGCAAGTCTCAAAAATGCCCAGGCCTTCTGTTCCCGGATTATTTTGGTCGTGGGTCATCGTGGGGCAGAACTCGCTGCCTGTTATGGGAATCGCCCCGACATTCTCATCGTCCACAACCCGGACTATGAGCAGGGGTTGGGCAGTTCCATCCGCTGCGCTCTGGCGGCCAGCGATGCTGACTACCTCTTTATCAGCCACGGCGATCTGCCCTGTATCCCGCGCGAGGTTTATCAACAGTTGTGGCTGGCGCGCGGAGAGCTCGCTCTGTTCCCGAGCTTTGAGGGGGAGGCGGGCCACCCGGTGTTGCTGCCAACATCCCTTGCAAGGGAGCTGGCTGCCGCGCCGGCACAGAGCTCGGTGCGCCGCTGGTTGCTGCAACGCCCCCACCGAAGCATACCGGTCGAGAGTCCTGCCATCCTCTTTGATATCGATACCCCCGAGCGCTATCAGGCGCTGATCCGCGGCGAGCTGGAGGTGCGTTCTGCCGACGAGCTTACGACCGGGCAGGGCTGAGTCGTATCGTTGGGGTCAAGCCCCTCTGCGTGCAATCGCAGCCAGAGGGGGGATAACGTCGAGTCATCTCGCAGCCTTTGGATAAACCGGAATAGCGACGTCTGCCTTTTATATGGCAGTGACTTTTAAGCCAGCCCCGGCCATATTGGCCGGGGCTGGCTTGCGATAATGCTGGATGATTTTCACCCTATCAAAGTGATATTTATCGCTGCCGATTTGATATTTCTATTTTTTCTCTGGTATTGCCTTGAATAAAATCTCAAGTGAGTGATAACCACTCTCATCAATCATAATGGCGACATGCCAAACAGCCTTCATTAATTCGAGCTATCTCACGCTTTTACCCTAAAAAATAGTTTTGCCGATGGAGTGGCCTGATAGTTGCTCCTCTCCTTGCCAAGGGGTAATGCCCGTGCGGGATACCCCATTTATTCATGCTGCCAATGGGCAGAACAGCTGCAAGGAGATAGCCATGGGCGATATTATGCGACCCGTTCCCTTCAAGAACCTGCTGACCCGTATTTTTGCGGAATATAAAGCGAGTCAGACTATTTTCGGTATTCCCGCCGCACAATTTTATCGCAAGCAGGACGAGCGCAAGATCAAGGTGTTCGGTGAAACCTGCGAGACTCCCATTGGCCCGGCAGCCGGCCCCCATACCCAATTGGCCCAGAACATCGTCACCTCTTGGCTGACCGGCGGGCGCTTTATCGAGCTCAAGACGGTGCAGATCCTGGACCGTCTCGAACTGGAAAAGCCCTGCATCGATGCCGAAGACGAGTGCTTCAACACCGAGTGGTCTACCGAGTTCACCCTGCCCAAGGCGTTTGACGAGTATCTGAAAGCCTGGTTTGCCCTCTATCTGCTGGAGGAGGTGTTCGACCCCCGTCTCGACGGAGAGGCCAAGTCCTTCATCTTCAACATGAGCGTGGGTTACAACCTCGATGGCATCAAACAGCCACCGATGCAGCAGTTTATCCACAGCCTGATGGATGCAAGCCAAAGTCCGAAATTTGCCGAGTACCAGCAGGTGCTGCGCGAGCTGGTGGTCGACGAGCAGTTTATCGCCGAGCTGGGACTGGGGGCGCGCCGCGATCGCCTGCAACAGCTGGTGGAGCGCATCCCGGCTGAGCTGGTGCACGGCGTTACCCTCTCCACCATGCATGGCTGCCCACCGAACGAGATTGAGGCCATCTGCCGCTACATGCTGGAAGAGAAGGGGCTCAACACCTTCGTCAAACTGAACCCGACCCTGCTGGGCTACCCGCGGGTGCGCGAGATCCTCGATACCTGCGGCTTTGATTACATTGGTCTGAGCGAAGCGTCGTTCGATCACGACCTCAAGCTGGATCAGGCCAAAGGGATGCTGGTTCGTCTGATGGCGCTGGGAGCCGAGAAGGGGCTCACCTTCGGGGTCAAGCTCACCAATACCCTTGGCACCATCAACCGCAAAGGGGCGCTGCCGGGGGATGAGATGTACATGTCCGGCCGGGCGCTGTTCCCGCTCTCCATCAACGTGGCCGCCGTGCTGTCCCGTGCCTTCGATGGCAAGCTGCCCATCTCCTACTCGGGCGGAGCCAGCAAGTTCAACATCGCCGAGATCTTCGAGACCGGCATTCGTCCCATCACCATGGCCACCGACCTGCTCAAGCCGGGTGGCTATCTGCGCCAGATCGAGTGCCTCAAAGAGATAGATGTATCGGGCAGCTGGGGCATGAGTCAGGTGGACGTGGCCAAGCTGGAAGCGCTTGCCGCCAAGGCGCTCACCATGGATTACACCCAGAAGGAGTGGAAGTCCGAGGATCGCATCGAAGTGGGGGGCGGCCTGCCACTGACCGACTGCTACGTGGCGCCCTGCGTCACCGCCTGCGCCGTGCATCAGGATATCCCCGAGTACATTCGCCTGATGGGCGAGGGGGAGTATGTGGCAGCCCTTGAGCTGATTTATCAGCGCAACGCCTTGCCTGCCATCACCAGCCACATCTGCGATCACCAGTGCCAGTACAACTGCACCCGTCTCGACTACGACAGTGCGCTCAATATCCGCGAGCTGAAAAAAGTGGCGCTGGAGCGCGGCTGGGAAGGGTACAAGGCCCGCTGGCACAAACCGGCAGGCAGTGGTGACAAGCATCCGGTGGCTGTCATTGGCGCAGGCCCGGCCGGTCTCTCCGCCGGTTACTTCCTGGCCCGCGCCGGTCACCCGGTCACCGTGTTCGAGCGCGAAGCGGATGCCGGTGGCGTGGTCAAGCACATCATCCCCGAGTTCCGCATTCCGGCCGAGCTTATCCAGCATGACATCGACTTTGTTGCCGCCCACGGGGTCAAGTTCGAGTTTGGCTGCGATCCGGCGCTCACCGTCGACAAGCTGCACGCCCAGGGCTTTACCTATGTCTTCGTCGGCATTGGCGCCGACAAGAATGGCGGCATGCGCCTCGAGGGGGGTCACGAGCGGATTTACAAATCCTTCCACTTCCTGCGCAGCTTCAATCAGGGCAAACCGCTGCCGCTGGGCCGCCATGTGGCGGTGATCGGTGCCGGCAACACCGCCATGGACTGTGCCCGCGCCGCCCTCAAGGTGCCGGGTGTCAGCGATGTGACCGTGATCTACCGCCGCAGCGAAAAAGAGATGCCCGCCTATCGCGAGGAGGTTCTGGAAGCGGTGGAGGATGGGGTGCGTTTCTGCTTCCTCACCAACCCGGAGCGTTTTGACAAAGATGGCAAGCTCATCGTGCGGATGATGGCGCTGGGGGAACCTGACGAGCAGGGCCGCCGCCGTCCGGTGCCCACCGAGCAGACCGAAGTGATGCAGATGGATGCCTTGATCACCGCCATCGGCGAGCAGCCTGACTGCGAGGTGCTCAAAGCGATGGGCATTCCTCTTGGCAGCGATGGCTGGCCCGAGGTGGATGGCCAGAGCGGCGAAACCAGCCGTCGCAACGTCTTCCTTATCGGTGACGTGCAGAGCGGCCCATCCTCCATCGTCGGTGCCATCGGTGGCGCCCGCCGCGCCGCGGATCTGGTGCTGGCCCGCGAGCATATCGCCAGCCAGCAGAGTGAAGTGACCATCCAGCCGTCGGGCAAGGACGAGATCTACCGCCGCAAGGGGAGCATCGCCGTCACCATGGTTGACAAGAGCGAGCGCGATGCCTTCGTGGCGCAAGAGGCGCACCGTTGCCTCGAGTGCAACTACCTCTGCAGCAAGTGCGTGGATGTCTGCCCCAACCGGGCCAACGTCGCCATTGCGGTGCCGGGCTTCAAAGACCAGTTCCAGACCCTGCACCTGGATGCCTACTGCAACGAATGTGGCAACTGCGCCCAGTTCTGCCCGTGGCAGGGCAAGCCCTATCAGGACAAGGTCACCATCTTCAGCCTGCCCGAGGACTTCGACAACAGCCGCAACCCCGGTTTCTATCTGGCTGACGGTGGCGAACTGCGGGTGCGTCAGGATGGCGAGACCTATTGCCTGACCATAGACGCCCAGAGCCGGATCAAGGACGCGCCAGCAGCCCTTGGCGACATGTGCCGGATCATCAGCCATGTCCATGCTCATCATCACTACCTGCTGGGGGCCGTCGAGGCCTGAGCGAACCACGAATAAGCGAAGGAGCAAACCATGTTTATTCTGAAGAACGTCACCGCTGTCCAGCTGGAGCCGACCCGGGTGCTGGAAGGGGTGGATATCGCCATCGAAGGATCGCTTATCAAAGCGGTGGGGCCCAATCTGCGGGCCCTCTACCCGGAGGCCAACTATCGGGAGATGGGGGGCAAGCTGGTGATGCCGGGCATTGTCTGTGCCCACAATCACTTCTACTCCGGCCTGTCGCGGGGGATCATGGCCAATATCGCCCCCTGCCCGGACTTTATCTCCACCCTGAAAAACCTCTGGTGGCGGCTAGACCGGGCCCTCGATGAGGAGTCCCTCTACTACAGCGGTCTCATCTGCTCGCTGGAAGCGATCAAGAGCGGCTGCAGCGCGGTGATCGACCACCACGCGTCGCCCAACTTCATCAAGGGCTCCCTCAACGTGCTGCGCAAAGGGTTTGTGGAGGCGGGTCTGCGCGGCATGACCTGCTTCGAGACCACGGATCGCAACGGCGGCCTTGCCGAGCTGCAGGCCGGGGTGGAGGAGAACATCCTCTTCGCGCAAGCCATTGATGCCGCCAAGGCCAAGGGGAACGAACCCTATCTGGTGGAGGCTCATATCGGCGCCCACGCCCCCTTTACGGTACCGGACGAAGGGCTGGCCATGCTGCGCGAAGCGGTGCAGGTGACCGGTCGCGGTCTGCATATCCATGTGGCGGAAGATCGCTACGACATGGCTCACGGCCACCACCACTATGGCAAGGAGCCCATCACCCGGCTGGACGAGTTTGGCCTTATCGACAGCAAGGCCCTGATCGCCCACGGCATCTACCTGAGCCCGGCTGACATCGAACTGCTCAACAGCCGCGATGCCTTCCTGGTGCACAACGCCCGCTCCAACATGAACAACCATGTGGGCTACAACATGCACCTGCCGGAGTATCGCAATCTGGCGCTCGGCACCGATGGTATCGGCTCCGACATGCTCGAAGAGCTCAAGTTCGCCTACTTCAAGCACAAGGATGCCGGTGGCGCGCTGTGGCCTGACAGTTTTGCCCGGTTCCTCTGGAACGGCAATACCCTGCTGGAGCGCAACTTCGGCGCCAAATTTGGCCGCCTGGAACCGGGTTACAAGGCCGACCTCACCATCTGCGACTACGCCGCACCGACCCCGCTGGCGCCGCGCAACCTCGGCGGCCATCTCGCCTTCGGTATGGGCTCATCCTCGGTCAACAGCGTGATGGTCGAGGGACGCATGGTCTATCAGGATCGCGAGTTCGCCTTTGACGTCGAGCCCATTTATCAGCAGGCCAGCAAGGTGGCGAGCCGCCTGTGGCAACGGATGGATCAGCTGGCCTAGGGCCACCCTCCACAGTTTTGGACCGGATTGCCCGCCCTGTGGATCTCCCCGGCGGCGGGCTGCAAGAGTAAGGACGACACATGATTGAGCAATTCTTCCGACCCGAACAACTGGGTCAGGCTTTGGAACTCAAGGCCCGCTTTGGCAACGACGCCGTCTACATGGGGGGCGGCAGCAAGCTCAACGCAGCCCCGACCCGCACCGACAAGAAGGTCGCCATCTCGCTGGACAAGCTCGGACTTGGCCAGATTGAGCAACAGCACGGTCAACTCCACATCGGCGCTACCGTTACCCTGCAAGCCTTGAAAGAGGATCCCCGTACTCCGGCCGCCCTGTGCGAGGCGCTGGGGTTTGTCTACTCCCGCCATGTGCGCAATCAGGCCACCCTCGGCGGCGAAATTGCCTGCCAGCAGCAGGACTCCCCGCTGCTGCCGGTACTGCTGGTGCTCGAAGCCGTGGTGGTGCTGGAGAGCAACCAGCTGCAACCCATCGATACCTATCTGGCGGGCCAGCGCAAGGAGCTGGTGTTGGGGGTGGTGCTGCCGGAGCCTGAACTGCGCTGCGCGACTCGCCGCATCAGCCGCAACGCCGACGGCCTAGCGGTGATGACTGCCGCCGTGGCCCTCGACAGCATTGGCGAGATGCGGGTCGCCGTGGCTGGCGTTACCCCGCAGCCGATGCGTCTGCGGGATCTGGAGCGCCGCGATCTGCACGATGCCGCGCTGGAGGCGGCCGTGAGCGAGCTGGTTGCACCGCGCGAGGATCTCGGCGGCAGCGTGACCTACAAGCGCTATATCAGCGGGGTAGTGGTGGCGGATCTGCTGGTCGAGTGTCAGCAGCAGGAGGTACAGGCATGATGGAACTCAACTTCACACTGAACGGTGCCCTGCGCACCGTTATCACCCCGGCTGGCGAGAATGCCCAGCGGGTGCTGTTCAACCAGTGCCGGATGCACTCGGTGCGCAACAGTGACGATGGCTTTGGCTTTGCCGGCTCCGACGCCATTCTCTTCAACGGCAAGGTGATCAACGCCTCCCTGCTGATCGCCGCCCAGCTGGATGGTTCAGAGGTGCGCACCGCCGAGTCGCTGGGCAGCTGGAACCAGCTCAGTCTGGTGCAGCAGGCCATGGTGGACGTGGGCGTGGTGCAGTCGGGCTACAACGATCCCGCTGCGGCGCTCATCGTCACCGACCTGCTTGATCGCCATCCCAACCCCACCCGTGGTCAAATCGACGACGCGCTCTCGGGCCTGTTTCACCGGGACGGCGGCTACCAGCAGTTCTATCAGGCCATCGCGCTTGCCAGCTCACGGATGAAGGATCCCGATTACCTGTGTCAGATTGCTCCCGAGTTTCGTGACGATCTGCGCCATATTGGCAAGAGCTGCCCGAAAGTGGATGCCGCCAAGATGGTACAGGCCAAGCCCTGTTATGTGGAGGATCGGGTCACCGAGGATGCGCTGGTCATCAAGATGCTGCGAAGCCCCCATCCCCATGCGGTGATCACCAAACTCGACGTGAGCCGCGCCGAAGCCATGCCGGGGGTGGTGCATGTCATCACCCACCTCAACTGCCCGGATATCTACTACACCCCGGGTGGCCAGAGCGCCCCCGAGCCGTCACCGCTCGATCGCCGCATGTTTGGCCGCAAGCTGCGTCACGTAGGTGACCGGGTGGCCGCCGTGGTGGCCGAGAGCGAAGCCATCGCATTGGCCGCACTCAAACTCATCGAGGTCGAGTATCAGGTGTTGCCGGCGGTCATGAGCATTGACGAGGCGATGGCCCCCAATGCACCGCTGGTCCACGACGAGCCCATCGTCTACATGGCCGGTGCACCGGCGGATCTCGAGCAGCAGAACGCCTGCTCGGTGCGTCGCGGTGACGAGCACATGATCATCAACTTCCCCATCGGTTCCCGCCCGCACGAGAACCTGGCCGCTAGCGTCCATGGCCAGATCGGCGACGTGGCCAAAGGCTTTGCCGAGGCGGACGAGATTGTCGAGCGCACCTACGAATCGACCCAGGCCCAGCAGTGCCCGACCGAGCCGCACATCTGCTTCACCTACATGGATGGCGATCGTCTGGTCATTCACGCATCCACTCAGGTGCCGTGGCATGTGCGCCGTCAGGTGGCGCGCATTGTCGGCATGAAGCAGCACCAGGTACATGTGATCAAGGAGCGGGTAGGAGGCGGTTTTGGCTCCAAGCAGGATATTCTGCTGGAAGAGGTGTGCGCCTGGGCGACCAAGGTCACCGGCCGTCCGGTTACCTTCCGCTACACCCGTGAAGAGGAGTTCATCAGCAACACTTCCCGCCACGTGGCCAAGGTGAAGGTGAAAGTGGGGGCCAAGAAAGATGGCACCATTACCGCCATCGAGATGGATTTTCGCGCCAACACCGGCCCTTACGGCAACCACTCATTGACGGTGCCGAGCAACGGCCCGGCGCTCTCCCTGCCGCTCTATCCGTGCGACAACGTGCGCTTTACCGTCAACACCTACTACAGCAACATCTGCCCGACTGGCGCCTATCAGGGTTATGGCGCGCCCAAGGGCAACTTCGCGCTGACCATGGCCATTGCGGAACTTGCCGAGAAACTGGGCATCGATCAGCTCGACATGGTGGAGCACAACCGGGTGCATGAAGGGGACATCCTCAAGGTGCTGGGTGCCATCGGCGAGGGCAAGATGCCTACCTCGGTGCCCCATGCGGCCAGCTGCGCCCTCGAACCCATCCTCAAACAGGGTCGCGAGCTGATTGCCTGGGATAGCCCCAAACCCGCTGACGGGGATTGGCGCATCGGTCGTGGTGTCGCCATCATCATGCAAAAATCGGGGATCCCGGATATCGATCAGGCCAACTGCATGGTCAAGCTGGAATCGGACGGCACCTTTATCGTCCACTCCGGTGGCGCCGATATCGGCACCGGCCTCGATACCGTGGTGGCCAAGCTGACTGCCGAGGTGCTGCACTGCCCGCTCGGGGATGTGCATGTCATCTCCGGCGACACCGACCACGCTCTGTTCGACAAGGGGGCCTACGCCTCGTCAGGCACCTGCTTCTCCGGCAACGCGGCCAAGAAGGCGGCCGAGAACCTCAAGGAGAAGATCCTGTTCCACGGCGCAGCCATGCTGGGCGAGCCTGTAGCCGATGTTGAGCTGGCGTTCCCGGGCGTGGTGCGCGGCAAGCTGGGGGAGGTGACCCTCGCCAAGCTGGCCCACAAGGCCGAGACCGGTACCGGCTTCGGTATCCTCGTGGGCACCGCCAGCTACATCACCTCTGAGCTTGCCTTCCCGTACGGGGCCAACTTCGCCGAGGTGGCGGTCAACGTCAGAACCGGCGAGATCCGGCTTGACAAGTTCTACGCCCTGCTCGATTGCGGCACCCCCATCAACCCGGAACTGGCGCTCGGCCAGATCTACGGGGCGACCATGCGGGCCATCGGCCACTCATTGACCGAGGAGATCTGCTACGACAGCAAGGGCATCCCGCTCACCCGGGATCTCAAGAGCTATGGCGCGCCCAAGATTGGCGACATTCCGCGCGATTTTCGGGCCTTCCTGGTACCGAGTGACGACAAAGTCGGTCCCTACGGCGCCAAGTCAATCTCGGAGATCGGGGTGAACGGTGCGGCGCCCGCCATCGCCACCGCCATCCACGACGCCTGCGGTGTCTGGCTGCGCAAGTGGCACTTCACGCCGGAGCAGATCCTGCGCGAGCTGGGCAAGCTGTAGTCATAAAACGGCAGAGACCGGCAGGCGGAGCAGACTCCGCCTGCCGGATAAACCCGGGTCACTGTGGGGTGTGATACGCCGGGGTTATTGGATCGTGTTCGATACACCGGAGTAATGAAGGATGTCTGAGAAATCGCGCAAGGACTCTGACCTGATCTACGCCTTGGAAGATCAGCCCCCCTTTGGCCAATCCCTGGTCGGGGCGGTGACCCATCTGCTGGCCATTCTGGTTCCCATGGTCGCACCTGCCCTTATCGTGGGGGCGGCCCTTAATCTCTCGCAAGAGATCACCACTTATCTGGTGTCGATGTCGATGATTGCATCGGGTATCGGTACCTGGTTGCAAGTCAACCGTTATGGCCCCATCGGTTCGGGCCTCCTCTCCATTCAGTCGGTCAACTTCTCGTTCGTCACCGTGATGATCTCGATCGGGACCGCCATGGGCAAAGAGGGGATCGATGAAGCCCAAATCATCTCCTCCCTGATGGGGATCTCCTTTGTCGGGGCGTTTCTGGTGATGGGGGCATCGTTCGTGCTGCCCTATCTGACCCGGGTGATCACCCCGACCGTGAGCGGCATTGTGGTGCTGATGATTGGCCTGTGTCTTATCAAGGTCGGCATTATCGACTTTGCCGGTGGCATGGAGGCCAAGAGCAGCGGCACCTTCGGCAACTATGAAAATATCGGCGTCGGCCTGCTGGTGCTGGCGGTGGTGATCGGGTTCAACTGCTGCAAGAGCCCCCTGCTGCGGATGGGGGGAATCGCCATCGGTCTGCTGGTGGGGTATATCGCCTCCATCATGCTCGGGATGGTGGACTTCTCCGTGTTGCAGGGGTTGCCGGTGGTGACCGTCCCCATGTTGTTCAAATATGGCTTCTCCTTTGATTTCGGCGCCTTCCTGGTGGCTGGCACCATCTATCTGCTGAGCGTGCTGGAGGCGGTCGGGGCCCTGACTGCCACCGCCATCGTCTCCCATCGTCCGGTGGAGGGGGAGGAGTATACCCGCCGCCTCTCCGGTGGCGTGCTGGCTGATGGGCTGGTCTCGGTGATCGCCTCGGCGCTGGGCTCACTGCCCTTGACCACCTTCTCCCAGAACAACGGGGTGATCCAGATGACCGGGGTGGCCTCCCGTCATGTGGGCAAATTTATCGCCATGATCCTGGTGATCATGGGCATCTTCCCGGTGGTGGGCCGCTTCTTTACCACCATTCCATCCCCCGTCCTC
>NZ_CAWNWX010000104.1:0-14290 GCF_963878195.1 Aeromonas sp. HMWF016 | reverse complement strand
CGGGGCCATGACCCTGATGTTCTCGATGATTGCCATCGCGGGGTGCCGGATCATCATGACCCACGGCATGGATCGGCGGGAGACGCTGATTGTGGCCACCTCGCTCGGGTTGGGGCTCGGTGTCTCCTATGACCCGAGTGTGTTCAGGGTGCTGCCCGATGCCCTCTATGTGTTGGTGGAGAACCCCATCTGCGCCGGGGGGATCACCGCCATCATCATGAATCTGGTGTTGCCCCAGAGCCGCACACACAAGGCAAAGACCGCAGCCAAAGCGCTCAAGACGACCGATGCAGTAGAGGTGATCCAGCTGAGCGACAAACCGGATGTGACCTTCACGGCCCGTCCTGTCAGTGCCGCGAACCGCCGCGATGAAGAGGCGCTGGCCGATGCCAAACCGGTCGCCGCCGTCCAGGTCGAACGGGTCTGATGGTCACAACAGAACAATAAAAAAGTAGGGGAACGAGGTATGAAATACGACAACTCCGTCAAAGCCGTGCGCGGCAGCTTCTTCGATATCACCCGGGTGGTGGATCAGCCTGAGGAGATTGAGGCCAACGCCCGTCTTATCGAGGATGGCCTGCTGATCATTCGCAACGGCTGCATCGACTGGTTCGGTGAGTGGGAGGAGGGGAAAGATCGCATTCCGGCCGAGGTGCGGGTGCGGGATTATCGCGGCAAGATGATAGTGCCGGGCTTTGTCGACACCCACATTCACTATCCCCAGAGCGAGATGGTGGGTGCCTATGGCGAGCAACTGCTGGAGTGGCTCAACCGCCACACCTTCCCGGCTGAGCGGCGCTACAACGATCTCGAATATGCCCGCGAGATGTCCACCTTCTTTATCAAGCAGTTGCTGCGCAACGGCACCACCACGGCGCTGGTTTTCGGCACCGTTCACCCCGAGTCGGTGGACGCTCTGTTCGAGGCGGCCAGTCGCATCAACATGCGGATGATCGCCGGCAAGGTGATGATGGATCGCAACGCGCCAGATTATCTGCTCGATACCGCCGAGAGCAGCTATGTGCAGAGCAAGCAGCTTATCGAGCGCTGGCACGGCAACGGTCGACTTCTATATGCCATCACACCAAGATTTGCACCCACCTCGACACCCGAGCAGCTCACGGTGGCGCGGCGGCTGCGCGAAGAGTTTCCCACCACCTATCTGCACACCCATCTGTGCGAGAACAAGGACGAGATCGCCTGGGTCAAATCCCTGTTCCCGGCGCACAAGGGTTATCTCGATGTCTATCACCAGCATGGGCTGACCGGCCACAACTGCGTCTTTGCCCACTGCGTCCATTTGGAAGAGCAGGAGTGGGATTGCCTGAAAGAGACCAATTCAACTATCGCGTTTTGCCCCACCTCCAACCTTTATCTCGGCAGTGGTCTGTTCAAGCTGCACAAGGCGTGGCGCAAGCAGGTGAAGGTGGGGATGGGCACCGACATCGGCGCGGGTACCACCTTCAACATGCTGCAGACCCTCAACGAGGCCTACAAGGTGATGCAGTTACAAGGAGAGCGGCTCTCGGCCTATCAGGCTTTCTATCTGGCGACCCTGGGCGGCGCCCATTCGCTCGGGCTTGACGAGAAGATCGGCAGCTTTGCGGTGGGCAAGGAGGCGGACTTCGTGGTACTCGACCCGGTTGCCACCCCGCTGCAGCAGCTGCGTTATGACAACTCCACCACCTTGCGCGACAAGCTCTTTGTGCTGCTGACCCTGGGGGATGACAGAGCCATCTATCGTACCTATGTGGATGGTCAACTGGTCCACGAACGGGGCTAGGGAGAATAAACCGGGCAGGGCAGCAAGCGTGCAGCCCTGCCACGAATACGGAGGCTGGCGTGCCCGCCCGGGGCGCCAGCGCCGCGATACATCAGGGCGACCCCCTGATGACCAACCTGAAATGGCCCGGTTTTTTGATCAGCAAGGCAAACGTTTGATTGGTGCTGCCAGCCCTGGTCTCTGAGTTGCACCTTCCATGTGCAATGGCAGATCCACAGATCCTGTCGCCATTTCGTGATGAAACATTCAGGCGCTTGTGAAGGAGTTGGGTATGACCCAAGCAAACAGCAGGACAAACAGCGTGGAAGGGCTGGCCAGTCAAGACACCGGCAAGACCGCATCACAACAGCAACCGCTCACGGCTCTCGATCGCTATTTCATGATCAGCGAGCGGGGCAGCAACGTCAGACAGGAGGTGCTGGCTGGGCTCACCACCTTCCTTGCCATGGTCTATTCGGTGATCGTGGTGCCCGGTCTGCTCGGCAAGGCAGGTTTTCCGCCGGGCGCCGTCTTTGTGGCCACCTGTCTGGTGGCGGGGTGTGGTTCATTGTTGATGGGGCTTTGGGCCAAGCTGCCGATGGCTATCGGCTGTGCCATTTCGCTCACCGCCTTTACCGCTTTCAGTCTGGTGCTGGGGCAGCAGATCCCCATTCCGGTAGCACTCGGTGCTGTCTTCCTGATGGGGGTGCTGTTCACTGCCATCTCTGTGACCGGGGTGCGTAGCTGGATCCTCGACAACCTGCCGATGGGGATTGCCCACGGTACCGGCATCGGTATCGGTCTCTTCCTGTTGCTGATCGCAGCCAACGGGGTAGGGCTGGTTATCAAAAACCCGCTGGAGGGGCTGCCGGTGGCGCTGGGGGCCTTTACCTCGATGCCGGTCATCATGACCCTGCTCGGCCTTGCGGTGATTTTCGGGCTGGAGAAGCTCAAAGTTCCGGGCGGGATCCTGCTGGTGATCATCGCCATCTCTATCTTCGGTCTCATTTTTGACCCGGCGGTGAAGTATCAGGGTTTGTTCGCTCTGCCGAGTCTCTCCGACGATCAGGGCAAGTCTCTCATCTTCAGCCTAGACATCATGGGTGCCCTCTCGCCGCTGGTGCTGCCCAGCGTGCTGGCACTGGTGATGACCGCGGTATTTGATGCCACCGGCACCATTCGCGCCGTGGCGGGGCAGGCCAATCTGCTGGATAAGGATGGCCATATCATCAACAGCGGTAAGGCGCTGAGCGCCGATTCGGTGAGCAGCATCTTCTCCGGTCTGGTAGGGGCATCCCCGGCCGCCGTCTATATCGAATCGGCGGCGGGCACGGCGGCGGGCACGGCGGCGGGCGGCAAGACCGGCCTCACCGCCACCGTGGTGGGCGGTCTCTTCCTGCTGATGCTGTTCCTGGCGCCGCTCTCCTATCTGGTACCTGCCTATGCCACCGCACCGGCGCTGATGTATGTGGGGCTCCTGATGTTGAGCAACGTCACCAAGCTCGATTTCAGTGACTTTGTCGGGGCCATGTCCGGTCTGCTGTGCGCGGTCTTTATCGTGCTCACCTGCAACATCGTCACCGGTATCATGCTGGGCTTCAGTGCGCTGGTGATTGGCCGCATCTGCTCCAAGGAGTGGCACAAGCTCAACACGGGCACCGTCATCATCGCCCTGGCGCTGGTGATTTTCTATGCTGGGGGGTGGGCTATTTAGGGATAACCCGCCCGTTTCGGGGCTGCCATCGGCAGCCCCGCTTTTCTTTGCCAAACCTGCATGTTTCTTTGATTTTCACCCCGTACCATTTTGATAAATCCCCTTACCAGATTGATAGCGCAGCGGGCACTGGTTGCATCGGGGGCTGCTGCTTCGTCTTCGGCAGGCACCTTGCCGGCCAGAAAAAGGGAGACAGATGGGATCCTCTTCACACTTCTTCCCATCGCCGGGGCGAGAGGGGGAAACAGGCGCATATCTTGCTGTTTTTTATCCCGGTTCTGGATTTTTCTTCCCTGAAAAAGGACTTGATCATGTCCATAGGATTACCGCTCAAGCGGGTGGATGCCGAGGCCAAGGTGACCGGCAGTGCCCGTTATACCGATGACAACATCATGCTCGGCATGCGCCACGCCAAGTACGTGCGCAGCAATATTGCCCACGGCAAGGTGCTTGCCATCGACGCCAGCGAGGCGCTGGCGCTGCACGGGGTTGAAGCTGTGTTCACCCACGAGGATGTGCCCACCACCTGTTTTCGCACCGCCGGCCACGCCTGGTCCCTCGATGAGGCCAAGCGGGATGTGAAAGACCGGCGTCTGCTCACCGACCATGTGCGCCACTTTGGCGATGGTGTTGCCATCGTAGTTGCGCGCGATCCGCTGGTCGCCGAGAAGGCCGCTGCGCTGGTCAAGGTCACCTACGAGCCGCTGCCGGTGATGACGGATGCTCAAAGTGCGTTGGCCGAGGATGCCTATCCCATCCATCCGAATGGCAACCTGCTGCGGCAAAGCCAGATCCGGGCGGGTGAGCCGGAACAGGCCATCGTCGCTGCGGATCTGCAGTTCAAGGCGCACTACCAGACGCCGGTGGTGCAGCACTGCCATCTGGAGACGGTGACCTGCTACGCCTATATGGATCAGCCAGACCACATCATAGTCGTCAGCAGCACTCAAATCCCCCAGATTGTGCGCAGCCGGGTAGCCAAATCCCTCGGTCTGCCCTGGTCGAGTGTGCGGGTGATCAAGCCCTATATGGGCGGCGGTTTTGGCAACAAGCAGGATGTGCTGGAAGAGCCGATGGCGGCATTTTTGAGCTACAAGCTTGGCGGCGTGCCGGTCAAGGTGACTTTGAGCCGGGAAGAGTGCTTCTTCGCCTCCCGCACCCGTCACGGCTTTGCCATCAATGGCAAGATGGGCCTCAACCGCGACGGCACACTCAAGGGGTATCAGCTCGACGTGCTCTCGAATACCGGCGGTTATGCCTCTCACGGCCACTCTATCGCCAGCGCCGGCGCCAACAAGATCAGCTACCTCTATCCGCGCAGCGCCTTTGGCTATGACGCCAAGACCTTCTACAGTAATCTGCCCACCGCCGGTGCCATGCGCGGTTACGGCGCCCCGCAGGTGGTGTTTGCCCTCGAATGCATGCTGGACGATGCCTGCGCCGAGTTGGGGCTCGACCCGCTTGCGGTGCGGATCGCCAACGTGGCCCGCGAGGGGGACGTCAATCAGGTCAACCAGAAGACCATCTACAGTGCGGGTTTGCCCGAGTGTTTGCGCCGGGGTGGCGAGCAGTTCGAGTGGGAACGGCTCAAGGCCGAGTGTCTGGCACAGGATCCGGCGAGCCGGGTACGGCGCGGCATCGGGGTGGCGTGCTTCAGCTACGGCTCCAACACCTACCCGGTGGGGGTCGAAATTGCCGGCGCCCGCATGCTGCTCAATCAGGATGGCACCGTCAATCTGCAGATCGGTGCCACCGAGATAGGGCAGGGGTCGGATACCGTCTTTGCCCAGATGGCGGCCCAGACTTTAGGCATTCCGTTTGATCAGATCCGGGTCATTTCGACTCAGGATACCGACATTACCGCCTACGATCCGGGCTCGTTCGCCTCGCGCCAGAGCTATGTGGCAGCCCCTGCCATTCATCAGGCGGCGCTGCAACTGCGGGCCCGCATTTTGTCGCTGGCAGCCCAGCTCTGTCATCAGGATGTGGGATCGCTCACCCTGATCGACGGCTACGTTGTGCTGGCCGGCGCACCGGACAAGGTGCTGTTAAGCGTCGCTGAGGTGTCGGTCAACGCCTATTACCACCTTACCATCGGCGGCCAGATCACCTCGGAAGTCTCCCACAAGACCACCACCAACCCGCCGAGCTTTGGCTGCACCTTTGTCGATCTCAGTGTCGATATCGATCTCTGCAAGGTGACCATCAATCGCATCCTCAACTTGCACGATGCGGGCAAGATCCTCAACCCGCAGTTGGCAGAGGGGCAGGTGCATGGCGGCATGGGGATGGGTATCGGCTGGTCGCTGTTCGAGGAGATGATCATCGACGCCAAGAGCGGCGTGGTGCGCAACCCCAACCTGCTCGACTACAAGTTTCCCACCATGCTGGATTTGCCGGGGCTTGAATGTGACTTCGTGCAGACCTACGAGCCCCAGTCGGTCTATGGCCACAAATCTCTGGGAGAACCGCCCATCATCTCGCCGGGCCCGGCGATCCGTAACGCCATTCGCATGGCGACCGGCGTCGCCATCAACGAGCTGCCTATCACCCCCAAAACCCTGTTCCGGGAGTTTGTCGCGGCGGGTTTGATTGGCGAGGGATCAGGGGAGGAGCAACACCATGTTTGATATTGCCCGTTACTACAAGGCGCACAGTGTGGCCGAGGCGGTAGCCCTGCGCCAGGCCGACCCCGAAGCGCGCCTCTTGGCCGGTGGCACCGATGTGATGATCCAGCTGCATCACCTCAACCCAGCCTATCGCCATATCGTCGATATTCATGACTTGCCCGAATTGAAGGGGGTGAGTGAGCTGGCCAACGGCTCTATTCGCATCGGCTCTGGCACCACCTTTACCGAGCTCATCGAAAACGAGCTGGTGCAGCGTCGCTTGCCGATGCTGGCGGAAGCTGCCGCCACCATCGCGGGTCCGCAGATCCGCAACGTCGCCACTTTTGGCGGCAATATCTGCAACGGCGCCACCAGTGCCGACTCGGCGGCGCCGACTGTCGCGTTGGAGGCTGAGCTGGAAATCGCCGGGCCCAATGGCACGCGCCGCATCCCCATCGCCGGATTTCATACCGGCCCCGGCAAGGTGGCGCTGCAACCTGCGGAAATTCTGGTGGCGTTTCATTTCGCCCCGGATACTCACCCCTATGTGGGCTCCCACTACTTCAAATACGCCATGCGGGGGGCCATGGACATCGCCACCATCGGATGCGCCGCCTACTGCCAGATTGAGAATGGCCACTTCAAGCGCCTGCGGCTGGCTTATGGGGTGGCGGCACCGACACCGGTGCGTACCCCGCACGCCGAAGCTGCGGCCGAGGGGCAACCGCTGACTCGCGCCACACTGGCCGCGATTGCCGAGGCGGTGGTGGCCGATGTGGCGCCGCGATCCTCCTGGCGGGCAGAGAAGGAGTTTCGCCTGCACCTTATCAAAACCCTGGCGCAGCGGGTGGTCGCCTGCGCAGTAGAACGTGCCGGAGGCAAGATCCTATGATGCAACCGCAAAGCTGTCCCGCCGTAGAGATCCAGTGCGAGATCAACGGCAAGCCTTACTCCTATGCTGTGCCGTCCACCATGTCGCTGCTCCACTTCCTGCGCGGGCAGGGGCTTATCAGCGTGAAAGAGGGGTGCAGTGTTGGTGAGTGCGGCGCCTGTACCGTGCGGGTGGATGGCACTGCCATCGACAGCTGCCTCTATCTGGCGATCTGGGCCGATGGCAAATCCATTCGCACCGTGGAGGGGGAGCGCAAAGGCAATGAGCTCTCCGACGTGCAACAGGCCTTTATCGACGAGGGGGCGGTGCAGTGCGGTTTTTGCACACCCGGGCTAGTGATGGCGAGTGCGGCCCTGCTCGACAAGACCGAGCGCCGTCCGCTGACCGATGCGGAGATCCGCCGGGGGCTTTCGGGTAATCTCTGCCGCTGCACCGGTTATCAGAACGTGGTGCGGGCGGTGAAGAAGTGCTGCAAGGGTTGATCAGCCGCTTGCCCCTTCGGTGACGAAAGCCGCGTAACAAGCGATAAAACCAAAGGCCCGTCTCGCAAGAGGCGGGCCTTCTCTCTTTGTCTTTCACCGGGGTGATTACCCTTTTTGCGGCTCGATCACCAGTTTGCCATCCTTGACCGGAATGGTGGGGCCGGGAGCCTGTTTCATCCGGATCACCCCCTCCTGGCCGGCGAGTCGGTAGGTCACGTCATAGCCGATGGTGCGGCTAGTGCTATCCTGCACCGTCTTGCAGCGCTGCTCGGTAGTGGTATAGGTGTCGCCTGCTTGCATATTGCCCTGCACCTGATTGCCGGCGTAGCCACCTGCAACCGCTCCGGCGGCTGTCGCTACCTTCTTGCCGCTGCCACCGCCAAACTGGTGGCCGAGCACACCACCCAGCGCGGCGCCAACCACGGTGCCGAGGATCTTGTTCTCATCCTGTACCGGTTTGCGGTGGGTGAGCGTGACGTTGCGACACTCCTGACGCGGGGTCTGGATGGTCTCGGTGACCGGCTTGCTGGCAATCACCTCGGCAAAGGTGGGGGTCGGTGTAAAGAGAGAGCCACTGGCCGCCGCCGACAGCGCCAGTGCGGATGCGACGCCAATACCGATACCTGCCATCATGGATCTGTTCATTTTGTTGTTCTCCTGCAATATCCATTCGAGCTGTTCCAATCTGGCGCCATCTTGTCATAGCCGCTGCAGCGGACAAGGCGAGAGGGACGAGGGTGCGACAGCCGGTGACAAGGTCAAAAAACAGCCACCACGAAAAAGTGTCTGACTTTGGCGACAACGCCGTAAAAATGACCATTTTGGTGATAATGAAAAGGAAGTGAGGGGGTGAACGGCCCATTATGAGTCGCATTTTGCAATGAAAAAATGACGATTGTCTGGCAAGTGGCAAACTGCTTCCGCCCGCGAGGTCAAGTGCAGTGCGTAATTCCCAGGATGCTGCCGCCAACTCATTGATAAAACACTGCAGCCAGATTGTCTTTGTGCCGATAAGAGAATACGGCAAGCCTTTTGCTTGGATTGGGGTAGGGAGAGTGGGGTGTTAGGCGCCAAGGGGTCGAGCCAGACAGGAGACCACCTCCGAACCGGAGTAATGAGGGGGAGATATGTCAATGTTACCCAGGTGGATCACTCCGGCCATTCAGGCCAACATCATCACGGTGCAGCAAGCGGAGCGCCTGCTCGCCTCTCTCTATCAGCCACTTTCCGAGCAGGGTGAAGAGTTGCCTGCTGAGCTGGCCGACATCAGTCTCAAACTCTACTGCTTCCGCCAACAGGGGCGGATCCGCCACTGAGCTCTATCCCAAATCAAGAGCGCCTTTCACTCATGGTGAGAGGCTTCTCTGCACTGTCTCGTTCTTCATCGCCTCGTTGACGCCCTCTCTAAGACGTTTTGCTAATACCTGCCGCCACAGGCTCACTGTTAGGCTGTCATCCCCATAAGAGACCTGCGACGGGCAGGATGCCCATGTCGCTTGTTGAGCCCGGAATGATCCCGGAACAGCCCGTTTTGTGCCACCTGTGAGGAAGGAATCCGATGACAGAGCAGAACATCTATCAGCGCGATCTGGAAAAAAATCCCGCCAATTATGAGGCGCTGACCCCCATCAGCTTTCTGGGACGGGCGGAGCGGGTCTATCCCGACTATCCGGCGCTGATCCACGGTCCGCTGCGCCAGAGCTGGGGCGAGACCGCCCGCCGTTGTCGCCAGTTTGCCTCGGCCCTGCGGCTTCGCGGTATCGGGGAGGGGGATACCGTCTCCATCGTCGCGCCCAATATCCCGGCGATGTTTGAAGCCCACTTCGGGGTGCCGATGAGCGGCGCCGTACTCAACACCATCAATACCCGGCTTGATGCCGAGTCGATGGCCTTTATCTTCCAGCATGCCCAGAGCAAGGTGGTGCTGGTGGATAGGGAGTTTGGCCCTGTGGTGCGCAAGGCGCTGGATCTGCTGGAGAGCCAACCGCTGGTCATCGCCATCGACGATCCCCTCTACCGGGAAGGGGCGCTTGTCAGCGAACTGACTTATGAGGCATTTATTGCCAGCGGCCACGGCGATGAACCCGGCTGGCTGCCAGAGGATGAGTGGCAGGCCATCTCCCTTAACTACACCTCCGGCACTACCGGCAATCCCAAGGGGGTGGTCTATCACCATCGCGGTGCCCATCTCAACGCCATCAACAATGTGCTCTCATGGGAGCTGCCCAAGCACCCCGTCTATCTCTGGACATTGCCGATGTTTCACTGCAACGGCTGGTGCTTCCCCTGGACGCTGGCAGCCACCGCAGGGGTGAGCGTCTGTCTGCGTCATGTGCAGGCGGCCGCCATTTATGAGGCGTTGCACGAGCACAAGGTGAGCCACTTCTGCGCAGCGCCCATCGTGCTCAATATGCTCAACAATGCCGATCCTGCGCTCAAGCAGGGGCTGGATCACCCCATCAAGGTGATGACCGCCGGGGCTGCGCCCCCCGCCACCGTGATCGCTGGCATGGAGGCGATGGGGATAAACGTGACCCACGTTTACGGCCTCACCGAAACCTATGGCCCCTGTGTGTTGTGCGAACCGCAGCGAAGCTGGCAAGGTCAGGATGCCACCACGCTGTCGCGTCTCAAGGCACGGCAGGGCGTCGCGTCACCCCTGCAGGGGGAGATGCGGGTGGTCCATCCGGTTAGCGGTGAGCCGGTGGCCAAAGATGGCAAAACCATGGGGGAGATAGTGCTGCGCGGCAACGTGGTGATGAAGGGTTATCTGAAAAATCCGGCGGCCAGCGCCGAGGCGATGGCCGAGGGGTGGTTCCGGAGCGGGGATTTGGCGGTGTGGCACCCGGATGGTTATGTGGAGATCAAGGACAGATCCAAGGACATCATCATCTCCGGCGGGGAGAACATATCCAGCCTGGAGGTGGAAGATGTGCTCTATCGCCATCCCGATGTGGACGAAGCTGCGGTGATCGCCATGCCCGATGAGAAGTGGGGGGAAGTGCCCTGCGCCTTCGGGAAATTGAAGGAGGGGCGAGAGACCACCCAGGCGGAGCTTATCGCTTTTTGCCGGGAGCAGATGGCTCACTTCAAGGCGCCCAAGCGCATCATTTTCACCCCGCTGCCCAAGACCTCGACCGGCAAGGTGCAAAAGTTTGTATTGCGCAAGCAGTTGGGATAGAGGCCCATGCGCGTGAGTGAAAGCAGCTTGTAATAGGGTGGATAAGCGGTTGGGATAAGTGCAAAAAAGAGATGGGAGTGCCTGACTGGCCAGCCAGCTATCGCACCTTGCACGCGACGCAGTTGCGGCCGGTCTGTTTGGCCTGATAGAGCATCTGATCGGCGCGGGCGTAGAGGCTCTCCATCAGCTCTCCCTCGCCATTTTCCACCAGTCCGGCACTGATGGTGATGACCAGCTCATCCCCATCGGGCAGGGAGAGCGGGTTTTGCATCACCTGCAGGCGTAGCCGTTCTGCCAGTGATGCGGCGGCCTGGAGGGTTGTGTTGGGCAGTAAAATGGCGAACTCGTCGCCACCGATACGAGCCAGCACATCTTCGCTGCGCAGCACCGATTGCATCACCCTGCCCAGATGAACCAGCGCCCTGTCCCCCAGGGGATGGCCGAAGCGATCGTTGATGCACTTGAACTGATCCACATCCAGCACCATCAGCACCGAGGTGAGATGGTGGCGCATGTCCAGACTGAGGTTCTTCTCGCACATCTCGAAAAAGAAACGGCGGTTGTAGAGGCCGGTTAGGCCATCGCGTACCGACTGCTGATGCAACTGCTCCTTGAGCTGGTGTAGTTCGGTGATATCGGAGGAGATACCGATCAGGGTCGGGGTGCCATCCCCCAGCAGAAAGGGCACCTTGACCGACCAGTAGTAGTGCTGATTGCCCTCGATATCGGTCAGCGTCTCTTCGCCGGCTTGCAGTTCTCCCGTTTCGAATACCCGGTTGTCCAGCCGCCACAGCTGGCACGCGCTGGCGGCCGGGATCACCTCGTCATCGCGCCGGTTGATGATCTGTTCGGCAGGGATGCCAAGCAGCTCGGAGACCTTTTGATTGACGTAAAGAAAGCGGTGCTGGCTGTCTTTCATATAGATATGGGCATCCACGTTGGCGAGGATGATCTCCAGCAACTGGTGCTGCTCGGCCAACCGAGCCTCGATCAGCTTGTGTTCGGTGATATCGGTTGAGATGCCGCACAGGCCGATCAGGTTGCCATCCCGGTCATACATGGGCTTTTTGACTGTCCAGTAGAAGCGCTTTTCTCCGGTGGTTTTGAGGTAGTTGATCTCCTCCTGAGCGAGGGCGAGCTGCTGCTCCAGCACCAGTTGATCATTACGCTTAACGGCATCAGAGAACTCGAGATCAAAAAAGGCACGATCATCCTGCCCCTGCAACTCGGCGAGGGTACAGCCAAAGAGATCCAGCACCGCCTGATTGGCATAGGTGTAACGGCCCGCCAAATCTTTGGTAAAAAGGTAAGCGTCAGTCTCGTTAAAGATGGCTTTGAGGTGATCCAGCTCATGCTGCAATCGAATGGAGAAGGGTTCATCCTTCATGGGGTTAACCATCCTTGGTTAATGGAGTCGTTGTATACCGCGCGAATATATGTACCAACAGTTTAAATTAAGCACTGAACAGGCCATATTTCGCGTTTATTTCCGCAGGATCTGCGCGATGTCACACGATTGTCATCGTTGGTGTGGTCAAAGGAAATCAACTGAGTCCGTGGCTGTTCAGATAACCGTCCCACCCATATCGGCCCGGCTTCGTGGGCCAGCAGAGAGAAATTAACCGGCAGTCAAAAACGCCAACCTGAGCGGCAGAAAGGGCAACAAACAGGTCTTTAATCAAACTATTTTCACGGTGCCCCTGATATCATCCCTGCAACGTAACATGGGGAGGTTCGAGATGTCAGTGGCACCGTTTAAATGGGATTCAACAATTCAGTGGGACGGGCCGGGGGCCATTGACGGTGTGGTGGAAGAGTTGGCCGGTGATCGGCTGGATCGCGCCCGCTATGCTGAATTTCTCACCAACTACCTCGCCGCCGAAGGTAAGCAGCGCAACTATGTGCTTAACCTCAATGCCGAATTGGGGGCGGGTAAAACCTGGTTTATCAAGCGCTGGTATATGGAGCTGAAAGCGCACTATCCCACCGTCTATATCGATGCCTGGCTGCAGGACTTTTCCGATGACCCCTTATTGACGGTGATTTCGTCGATTATTGAGCAATTGAGAGACGCACAGGAAAGACGGTTGCCATACCTGATGGCATCAAGTCCAAGTTATTGGGGTTGCTCAAGGTGGGCGGGAAATTGGTACTCAAGTCAGCCATTAAAAAAGCTGGATGGGAAGATAGTGATTTTTCTGTGGAAGGCGAAGATGCAGATAAGCTGGTTGATATGCTTTGTAGCAACCACAAAGAGCGTTATGAATCTATCCAGTATCTTAAAAAAGAGATCCGGCAATGGGTTGAAGCGGCGGTTTCAGCAAACTTAGACCAATTGGATGGCCAAGGTCGCTTGGATTATCCCGCCTTTATTTTGATTGATGAGTTGGACCGATGTCGTCCCACCTATGCGGTAGAAATGCTGGAGACTATCAAACATATCTTTGATATTCAGGGTGTGGTATTTGTGCTGGCAACGGATACTGCGCAGTTGCAGCATGCCATAAAGGTAATATATGGCGAAGGATTTGATGCCCAAAATTATCTTGGGCGTTTTTTTCAGAGAAGATTCACACTAAATAGAAAGTCTAGGCGTGAATTTATCTCGAATATATTAGAAGTTAGGTCACTACCAGATGGTTCAGCCATGATGTGGCCTGAATTGAATAATCCGCGAGCCTTACTGGAGGTAGTTACTGCGGTCAGTGATAGTTTAGAGTTAAGTTTAAGGCAAACAGAACAAATCATAGACCGTTTGCTTTTTGTTATATCCAAACCTAGGAGGAAAAAGGTTAACCTGATTTTTCTTATGTATCTTTTTGCACTACATGAAAAAGACTATCAATTATACTCTGGTGTTTCTGACGGTGCTCTGTCACACGCTCAAGATAAATTCAATGAAAAAACTTTTGCGCATAAAATTAGTCTTAAAAAAGATGTGACTATGGCGGTTTTTATCAGAGCTAACACTGAAATTGGAAGCGTTGTATTTCGTGCACAAGGAAAGAGTGATATACCGAATCCATTTGATGATAATTTTTACAATGTCTCCCTTGGTGAAATAGTATGTTACTCGTATCAGTTTATGTTGAATGATTCATATAGACTTAGAGATGATCGTGAATTAAAAGAGATTGTTGAGAAGATTGATGCGAATGGCTCTCTGAATATGCAAGAAAATTCTATTTTAGCCAAAAAGGAACTCTCTTTATTAGAGTGTAATCTTTCTCTATATAAAAACTTAGTTGAGCTGGCCGTGCATCTTGACTAAATAAAGCCGGGATAACCCGGCTTTATTATTAGCTTATTTATTATGCCGCTCATAAAGCCGCTGCACCACATCCTGTAATCCCAGCCCCTCGTTTTGCAGCAGCACGGTCAGGTGGTAAAGCAGATCGGCGGATTCGTTAATCAGCTCCTCCCGATCCTTGGCCATGGCGGCCAGTGCCACTTCTACGCCTTCTTCACCTACCTTCTGGGCGATGCGCTTGGTGCCTTTGCCGTAGAGGCTGGCGGTGTAGCTGGTGGCCGGATCGGCCCCTTTGCGGGCTGCCAGGATCTGTTCCAGCTCAGCCAGGAAACCGAGCGGCGGCAGCGGGTGGCCGTTAAAGCAGGAGGTTGTGCCCATGTGGCAGGTGGGGCCGACGGGG
>NZ_CAWNWX010000103.1:3534-25670 GCF_963878195.1 Aeromonas sp. HMWF016 | reverse complement strand
CCCACATGCCGCCTGAGCGCCGCCCCCGATGGCGATGAGCCCCCGCGGCATTAACCCACACAGACAAAACAAAAAGGCGACCCAGAGGTCGCCTTTTTCATGCTGGCCAATCAAGAGTTGATCAGCCAGTTGGTCGTTATGCCGATCAACGCAGTTGCGGCGTCTGGGTCAATACATCCTGATTCTGGGCGCGGTGACGCAACAGATGATCCATCAGCACCAGCGCCAGCATCGCCTCGGCGATGGGCACGGCGCGGATGCCGACGCAAGGATCGTGGCGACCCTTGGTGATCATCTCGGTAGCCTCACCCTCGGTGGTGATGGTCTTGCCCGGTACCGTGATGCTGGAGGTAGGCTTGAGCGCCATACTCACCACGATATCCTGACCGGATGAGATACCGCCCAGAATGCCGCCCGCATGGTTGCTGGCAAACCCGGCCGGGGTTATCTCGTCACGGTGCTCGGAGCCTTTTTGCTCCACCACCGCGAAGCCGTCACCGATCTCCACCCCTTTCACCGCATTGATGCCCATCATGGCATGGGCGATGTCGGCATCGAGGCGATCAAACACCGGTTCACCGAGGCCCACCGGCACATTGCGCGCGATGACCTGCACCTTGGCACCAATGCTGTTGCCCTCTTTCTTCAGGTCACGCATGTATTGATCGAGTGCTTCCAGCTTGCCCGCATCGGGGAAGAAGAAGGGGTTCTGTTCAATCTGCGCCGCGTCAAACGCCTCGGCCTTGATGGGGCCAAGCTGGGAGAGAAAACCGGTGATCTCAATACCATGCACCTGTTTCAGGTACTTCTTGGCAATGGCCCCCGCCGCCACCCGCATCGCAGTTTCGCGGGCGGAGGAGCGACCGCCGCCGCGATAGTCGCGCTGACCATACTTCTGGTGGTAGGTGTAGTCAGCATGGCCCGGGCGGAACAGATCCTTGATGTCGGAGTAATCCTTGGAGCGCTGATCGGTGTTCTCGATCAAGAGCCCGATGGAAGTACCGGTGGTTCTTCCCTCAAACACCCCGGAGAGGATCTTCACCTCGTCCGGTTCGCGCCGTGGCGTGGTGTAGCGGGAGGTGCCGGGCTTGCGCCGATCGAGATCCCCCTGCAGATCCGCTTCGCTGATCGCCAGCCCCGGCGGGCAGCCATCGACCACGGCGCCCAGCGCCAGACCGTGGCTCTCGCCGAAGGTGGTTACCCGAAAGAGTTGGCCAAAACTGTTCCCTGCCATAGGCGCTCCTGCTTAGTTCTTGTAGATGGCAAAATGATCCTGATACTGCACCAGCTCGTCGCGCGTCATCACGAACACACCGTGGCCGCCGTTCTCGAACTCCACCCAGGTAAAGGGGATCTCGGGGAACTGGGCTTCCAGGTGGATCATGCTGTTGCCCACCTCGACCACCAGCACGCCGTCATCCTTGAGGAAATCGGCCGCATTGGCCAGCAGGCGCTTGGTGAGCTTGAGACCATCGCTGCCGGAGGCGAGCGCCAGCTCCGGCTCGTGACGGAACTCGTCCGGCAGATCCGACATGTCTTCGGAATCCACGTAGGGCGGGTTGGAGACGATAAGATCGTACTTGTCACCCGCCGGCAGATCGCGGAACAGATCGGAGCGGATCGGGATAACCTGCTGCTCCAGCCCGTGATCGTTGATGTTGCGCTCGGCCACATTCAGGGCATCGACGCTGATGTCGATGGCGTCAACCTCGGCGTCCGGGAACTCGTGGGCCATGATGATGGCGATGCAACCGGAGCCGGTGCAGAGATCCATGATCCGGGTCGGCTCCTGTTTGAGGAACGGCGCAAAGCGGTTGGCCACCATCTCGGCGATGGGGGAACGGGGAATGAGTACCCGCTCGTCAACGTAGAACTCCCAACCGGCATACCAGGCCTTGTTGGTGAGATAGGGCGCGGGAACACGCTCCTGCACGCGGCGCACAATCAGTTCGGCAATCCGGTGACGCTCGCTGCTGGTGAGACGGGAGTGGCGCATCGCCGGATCCACGTCCGGCGGCAGATGCAACGCGGGCAGTACCAGCTGCACAGCCTCATCCCAGGCGTTGTCGGTACCATGTCCGTAGAAGATACCGGCGTCGTTGAAACGACTCATGGCCCAGCGCAACATGTCCTGGATGGTGTGCATCTCGGCAACCACCTCATCGATAAATATCTTGTCCAAATCCACCTCCAAGTCGAGTAATATCCGGCCCGAGAATTTTATACAGCGAGCAAGACGAGTACCTGATGAAAAAAACGCCCTCACCGACAGACGAGGAAACCCAGCTGTTCCGCGATGCGATAAAAGGTACCCGGAAAATCAAGCAAGATACCATAAGGGCCGAGTTACGCCCGGTCAAGCAGAAACGCGAAATGCGCGAAAGCCGCGAATCCCTTGGGGTTGACCACTATTTCAGCGATGAGTATCAGCCCCATCTCGAGGACGATGGCCCGACCCGTTACGTGCGCGACGATGTGTCGAAATTCGAGCTGAAAAAGCTCAAGCGGGGCAGTTATCCGCCGGAGATCTATCTCGATCTGCACGGCATGAACCAGCATCAGGCCAAACAGGAGCTGGCGGCCCTGCTCACCCTCTGCCAGAAAGAGAACATTCACGTCGCCTCGGTGATGCACGGCATCGGCAAACATATCCTCAAACAGCGCATTCCGAGCTGGCTGGCTCAACATCCCAACGTGCGCGCCTTCCATCAGGCACCGCGTGAATGGGGCGGCGACAGCGCCATTCTGGTCTTGCTGGATATCGAGGAGTAGCGCGCAAAATCGGCAACCTATACTGAATATCAATACGTTATTGACAGTGGAGGTTGCATGTTTACACGAGGCTCCCATGCCGACATCAAGTCATCCCTCGACGCCATCGGTGCCGCCGTGGCGGTATTCAGCCTCGACAAGGATGACCACTTTGTTCTGGTATCAGCCAACGACACCTTCGCCAAAGCCTTCGAGATAGAGGTGCTTGGCTGCATTGGCAAACGGCTCAACGAAATGTTTCCCCGTTACATCACCAGCAGCATCGAGCAGCCGATGCACGAGTGCGTGAGCCAGCAGACCGGGGTGGAGAGCGAACTGCCCATCGATACCCTGTCCCGCACCAGCTGGTGGCGCTTTGTCCTCTCCCCCATCATTCCCGAGCAGGCACGGATCAACCGGATCATCGTCACCGCCATCGACATCACCGCCAAGAAGCAGCTGGAAGATGCGCTCACCACCAGTCGCCGCCGCTTTGAAGCTGTGGTCAACTCCGCCTATGACGGCATCATCAGCGTCAGCAGCGAATCGCGGATCGAGCTTATCAACACCGCCGCCTGCGAGATGTTCGGCATCGACGAGAGCTATCTGGGCAAACGGCTGGAAACCCTGCTGCCGCAGCGCTTTCGCGCCAACCACGACAGCTACTTCAAGGCGTTCAGCAACTCCCCCATCAATTCGCGCCCCATGCATGCCCGCGCCTCCGTGATGGGGCTGCGCCGTGATGGCAGCGAATTTCCGCTGGAGGTGACCATCGCCAAGATCAATATGGGCCAGACCACCGAGATGACCGCCATCCTGCGCGATATCTCCGAGCGGGCGCGGCTGGTGGAAGAGCTGAAAGTCGCCGCCACCACGGATCCCCTGACCGGCATTGCCAACCGGCGCCGCTTCGATGAACTGGTCAACGCCGAGATGCAGCGCTGCCAGCGCTTTGGTCACACCATGAGCCTGCTGCTGATCGACATCGATCACTTCAAGGAGGTGAACGACACCTTTGGCCACCAGCAGGGGGATCAGGCGATCTTGAGTCTGGTCAGCCGGATCGGCAAACAGCTGCGCGAGGTGGACATGGTGGGACGCTGGGGCGGCGAGGAGTTTATCGTGCTGCTGCCGGAGACCTCGCTGGAGCTGGCCTGGGCCAGTGCCGAGCGGATCAGACTGGCGGTGGAATCGGCCCGCCATGCGCTCTCCGGAGCGCTTGAGGTCTCACTCACCATCAGCATCGGGATCAGCTCAAGCAAGGGGCCCCTCGACAGCGTGGAGAAAATGGTCAGGCGGGCCGACACCGCCCTCTATATGGCCAAGAAACAGGGGCGCAACTGCTGTCGCAAGGAGGAGCCGGAGCCGACCTGATGGCTCGGCCCCTCCTTCGGTCACGACGGCTTGCCCTCGACCTGCCACAACGATCCATCCGTTATTGGAACCAGATCGGAACCACGCCACCTTGAGTGGCGTGATGCTTTTTACCCGCCCCCATACATAGATTGTTTCACTGGCGTGACAGAGTTAACCATCGCTTTTGCACAGGTGAAATAATGGCGCACGGCCCCCGCGGCAGGTCTCTTTTTGCGATAGCGCTTTGCCGTGACAATGCCCCCTCCGATCACCCTCAGATAACGGTCAAGCAGACTCCGAATGACCTGCAAACACGATGCAAAGTGAGCACAACCGGATTAAGGATGATCGGGAGTCACAAAGGTCGGTTCACTCATAGTCCACCGGTTGAGGGGGGTCGGCAAAATGGCAGAGGTTCATCCGGTGTCAAAGGTACCGGAAAATGAACCGTCAGCATGCCGCCGTTGGCCAACTGCCAATCGAAAAAGTCATCAAATCCGGCGCTTGTCACGGCACGGTTCACCTTGGCGACGACCCCATGTGCGACCAGCAGCACCCGCTCCCCTTGCACGCTCGAGGTCAGTTCGAGCAGCCCTTGCGACACCCGGGCAACTACCTCATCCAGTGTTTCACCGCCGGGAGGTGCCTCTGCCCAACGCCGGGTAATATTGCGCGCCCACAGTTCGGGATGACGCGATTTCGCCTCTGCCTGTGTCAACCCCTCAAACAGGCCGACATGCCGCTCACGAAAGGCTGGCGCAAGCTCCACTGGCAAATCCAACTGGCGAGCGAAGATCGCAGCGCTCTCTCTGGTTCGCTGCTGCGGCGAAGCCAGCAGCCGATCGAACGGGGCCTGAGTGGCCGCTATCTCGTCAGCCAACTGGGCAATGTGCCGTTGGCCACTCTCATTAAGCCCGATATCCAGCGCGCCCTGATACCGTCCTTCAGCATTGGCTTGCGTCTCGCCATGGCGGATAACTACCAGCTCCATGCCAACCTCCTTTGTTGGGGCTACCCAAGTTTGGTTTTACTTCCCTTCGGGATAACGGGGATGCTCATCCTGGATCGGCAACCAGGGCAGCTGGCTGTCGGTATGGATGTGATAGGTTGGCGCAACAGCATCCGGATTATCGAGGGAGGCGATGGCCAACGTGAGATACTCAGGGTACTCGGTGCTGCGATACGTGAGGGTGGAGCCACACTCGGCGCAAAATCCTCGGCGGATAAAGTCTGAAGACGCATACTCGGTCGGTTTGCCGTATAACCACTGCACCTGTTCGGCGCGAAAGTCCATCCAGGCCCCGACCGGTGCCCCCGTGGTGCGCTGGCAATCCCGACAATGGCAAAAATCGGCCGCAAAAGGGGCTGCCAGCACCTCATAACGGATCGCCCCGCAATGACAACCGCCCTTCATCTTGCCCCCTTGTTGCAATTTTGCACAAGCCAAGGAGATTACCAATATAAACCGGCCGTTTACATCTATTTTCTCAAGAGAATAAGCGACAATGTGCCGAGATAAAACTGCGCGATATAGCAAGACCTCACCATTTCTGGTGATAAATAACAGTTTACCAATAGAGAAGATGCTCCCCTTATTCGCACAACGAGAGGATTCATTTAATGATGGAAAATGAATTAGCCCGCAGTGCGCTACTCTTATCAGAAGACGCCAACTTATGGGGCTAACGAAGCGGTATATAACACTGTTGTTTGCAACTTTAATCCAACACTATTCCAATTCAATTTCCAGACAAATAGTTCGCCTTATCAGTTCGGACAAAAGCACCATTATAAATACAAGAAAATATTCAGTGATGCACTGTTTTGAATTAACGAGGAGAAGGAGTTATCCCCCCTCTCCTCTTTGAGAGTTAAATTACGCCATCTTATTTGGCAGGAACCACAACCCAGGGGCCACCTTTGGTTGGGTCATCACCCTGCGTCCACCATTTGGCCTGATAGACAACGCCCTTGTAGCTTACCTTGCTGCCGGCGGTGTAGACCTTGGTCGCTTCCCATGCCGGGTTGCCGCCGATGGGCGGTTCGCTCGGATCGACTGGCGGCGGGGTCAGTTTGTCCACAACCCGCACTTTCGGCCAGTTGGCGTGGGAGCCGTAGAAGTTGGTCACGCACTTCTGGTAATCACCGGGCACCAGCGCCGAATAGGCGGTCTGGAAGCCAACCAGTTCACACTCGAAGGAGTAGCCGCCCGGGCGATCCGGGTAGTATTTCCAGTTGCCATCCCAGTTGGTGTAGAGCACGTCGGTGGCGCCGTTGAGGTTGAGGCTGCCATAAGGCGTCTGCTGCCAGCAGGTATTCTTCTCATCGGCCTTGACCGGGATCTCGTAGTGCTTGGCCAGCCCTTCCC
The DNA here is from genome assembly GCF_963878195.1 of Aeromonas sp. HMWF016. Taxonomy (NCBI): domain Bacteria; kingdom Pseudomonadati; phylum Pseudomonadota; class Gammaproteobacteria; order Aeromonadales; family Aeromonadaceae; genus Aeromonas; species Aeromonas sp. HMWF016. Next base: position 19,195 of record NZ_CAWNWX010000103.1, on the reverse strand, counting down.
AATAGCGAATGCGGTTGACCGGCTGCCCTTTGTCCTTGTTCTGTTCGCCACACTCGATGCCGCCATTGATGACGTTGATGGTGGTGCCAAAGCCGTAGCCGATACCGGCGTCAGCCTCCCGTTTGGAGGGCACCCAGGTGCGGTCAATCACGTGCAGCATGGCCGGCTTCGGCGCCTGTGGCGTCAGGAAGAACCAGATGGCCGATGCGAGGTTGAGCCAGGAGTCCGCCACCAGCCCCGGGTTGTTGAGCAGCACGGAGGCATCGCCATCGAACATCGCCTCGGAGAAGGCACCGTAGTTGAAGTGGTAGGAGAGCTGCTTGGCACCGCGACCGAAGTAGCCTTGTCCAGTACTGCAGGGCCACTTCTTGTTTTGCCAGTCGTTCTGACCGCAGCCGGTAGTGTAGCCGGTCTGTCCCTCTGACCAGCCCATCTCGCGCACATGCACCAGCGCTTGTTGCCACTCCTCCAGCCCCAGCGGGTTGTCGGAGACATTGTCCTTGGAAATATGGCCGCCCGTCTCCTGAGAGAAGTGGGCAAAGGCGGTCACGATGGATTTTTTACAGATCGCATCGGAATCGCGCCCGTCAGTATATTCGCCGCAAAATGCCGGGAATTTGCCTATGGCCCGCAAGAACCGGACATAGGTATATTCCGGCGCCGCCATTTGGGTTAAATAATCCCATTCCGACTGGGGAAATACCCGTTCAACCCGTTTTACGTTGTCAGGGTTGCTCGCCAGCCCGGGTTCAATGGCATCGACTATTTTATTGGATCGAGTCGCCAACGCCTTGGCCCAAATTGCATACATGGGATTGGCTGTCTTGGCTTTTTCCACGGCAGCCACATCAGAGGCAGCAATAACATATCCACCGGGGTTCTGCGGATCGGGCTGAATATTCATGGTTGCGCTCATTGCACTATAACTTGGCAATGCGCAGGCAGCCGCAATCAACCAGGCACAACGCTTGGGTTTGAACATAAATCACAGTCCTTGTTTGAATATAGGGCGCTACAAGAGTAGGTGTTTTATTAACTAAATTCACGATGAGAATTAAGAAATAAAACAGATTTGTGAGCCATTTCACCTTGTCAGCAAAATTAACAATGAACCGACAAAAAGAACTCATACGAAACAATTTTTGACAAGGTAACACCAGTAAAACTGGATCCGCGCGAGTGGATGGAGTGGCTACCATCCGTACATTTTTTAGACACAAAAAATGGCTGACAAGAGGAGCTTGTCAGCCATTCGAAACCATCAAGCTGCAGGGAGGCTAGAGACTCAGGCTTGTGCTTTCACTGCGCGGATCAGGATATTGCGCGGCGTCATCGGCTTGGCGCAAAACTCCCCCACCTCAACCCGATAGCCCTGTTCCTGCAGGAACAAGGCCCTATCGAGGGCAAGCCAGATCTCGAGGGGACGGCGAAACAGGTGACGCACCAGCTCCATCCGGGCAACAGCGCCAAAACGCGCCTCCCCTTTGGCCACAAAGGCACCGTAGTCCACACCGCTCGGCAACGCGATCCCCTTGCGCTCGGCAGCCCAGTCGCAAAATACCGCAAAACTGCCGGTCAACAGGCTCTTTTGCATATTGGGCACCGGCAGATACTCATCGACCCCGCGCACTTCCCGTTGCAGACAATCAAAGGCGAGCCGCCATACCACCTCCTGCTCACGCAAGCGGGTGATCCGCGCGCCGCCGGTCACCGTCTCCTGCAGCGGCAGTTTGAGATCGGCCTTGGCCAGACGCAGCGCACTGCCCTGAGCCGCTTGGGAGAGCGGACGGTAATCCGGGGTGCGGATCAGATGGTAACAGCAGGGGGAGATGGTCACCCCGCGGGCGCTGCGCTCGGCCACTTGCGCCAACAGATGGGTGTGCAACTCGCCACAGGCATGCAGCGCCATGGCGTGGTGCTCGGGCGCAATAAGCTCGGCAGACTCGGGAGCAAAGGCATCTGCGCAGCAAAAAGTCATGGTGGCGCCATCCCGCTCGGCCAGCTGACGCCCCTCTTCACAGAGCTGCTCTTGCAATTCGAGGCTCAAGACCGATGCGTGACGATGACGTGACACCAGTCGCCCAAGATGCCCCTTGCCGGCACACCACTCCAGATAAGGCCCCTGATGCACGGGCAGGCAGGCAGTAAACGCCTCGATTTGAGCCTGCTTGCGCCCCGGCATATGCAACGCCATCTCCTTGCTGCAACTGATGGGCTCGGGGGGAAAAGGTTCAAGCTGACTGAGTTGCCGCAACGCCTCGCCATCGGCAATCCAGGGGGAGAGCAACGTACCAAGGGCCGCCATATTGCCATCGAGTTCAGCCAATTGCTCCAACGTGAGGCCATCGAGCAGCGCCACCAGCTCCGGCGCCTCGCTGGCAAAGGGCATGGTCAGGTGGTGATAGGGCTGATATTGCCACCAGCGCCGATGGCGGATCAGCAGCTGATCCAGTTGTTGAAAACGTTGCGCCAGCACAGGAGCCTCTATCCGGCAGTCAAAAGGAGGCTCATTCTAGCGATCCCGCTTCAAATTGCACTCCCGCTGCGCAGTAAAGTGCCCTTCAAGGGAATAGCCTGACCCGGCTTGCTGCCAGACCTGACAAAATGCGGGGTTTTATGCTATATTCCGCCCCCTCTTTGATGCGCCCCGCCCGATGCGGGTCGTTTTACTACCAACCAGGGGATCAATAACATGACCATCAACGCCATCCTGCAAGCGCGCGCAGGCGCCAAGTGTGAACTGTGCGGCGCCGAGCAGGCACTGACCGCTTTCGTGGTACCCCACTCCCCGGCCAGCGACGATGATCACAGCGTGGCCATCTGCGATACCTGCCGCGGCCAGCTGGAACAGCCGGAGACCGTGGTTGTCAACCACTGGCGCTGCCTGGGCGACAGCATGTGGAGCCAGGTGCTGGCCGTTCAGGTGATGGCATGGCGTCAGCTGAAAACCCTCTCCGCTCAAGGCGAAGTGTGGGCTCAGGACATGCTGGACATGATGTACATGGAAGAAGAGACCAAGGCCTGGGCCGAAGCGGGCATGGCTTCCGAAGATGACGACAGCGTGCCGACCGTTGACTCTAACGGCGCCGTGCTGCAAGAGGGCGACTCCGTTACCCTGATCAAGGATCTGGACGTCAAGGGCGCCGGCTTCACCGCCAAGCGCGGCACCCTGGTCAAGGGCATCCGTCTGACCAACAACCCGCTTCATATCGAAGGCAAGGTCAATGGTGTGCAGATCGTACTGGTCGCCGCCTACCTGAAAAAGGCGTAATACCGCTCGGCAACTTGTGCCGACGACAATAAAAGGATGGCCAGGCGCCATCCTTTTTTATTTGCCGCAGCTTATGAGCCGCGCTGTTATCAGCAGCCCAGAAATAACCTTTCAGCCCTCGCCAAACCGCCTATTTTCACCAACAAGGCACCTTGCAAGCCGCCATACACCTAATCCATGTTCGCGCTTTGTGATGCGCAACTATATGGCTCCCTCCCCTTTATCCTGCACCACACCACCCCAGAACCCGCTGTTGCGCCGGTTTGATTACGCCAACGTATTAACACTTACTGTCACGCTGGCTTTGACCACTATTGGCTACTAACAGCAAGGCTTTGCTCGCCTGCCCGTATCGGCTCCCAAGCGGGATGCTCTCGCCCAACAGGCCTCTTATCAGATGGCGGTAATATATTGGTGGCCAAACTCTTTTTTTCCTCAATGGCTGGCAAGCGCGTCTCGCAAGGTTGCTCGCGCAAGAAATTGGCTAGAAAGAGCGGGGCTATTTTGTGAGCAAGGACAAAAATTGACTAAAAGCAGGCCGTGGAGGCTTGACTTTATATTTAAAAAAAGAGGGATAAAGGAGGTAAGGCGATAAGAAAATAACGGTGTAAATAACCCCTCCCCCAATCGATGAAACAGCTCGGAACAAAATTGGCGCACGTGTTGTGCTCGCAAAAAGCAAACCAGTAGGCAAACTGGCAATATATCGAGCAGATGACCAATATTGTCCGGTTAAGCCCCCCGTTAATTTGTCATCAGTTGTTCAGGCACTGAACATGAGCGATGAATCGCAAGGTAGCAAATGGCGGCAAGCGGGTAAAAAACAGCCCCGTCACACACACTGTTGCGACGGGGCCCTCTTGATGGTTTCAGGCGGGAGAGGTCACACGCCCTTTTTCTGGCGGGCCTTGTGCTCCTCCAGCAAGTTCTCCGGCGGGGGCGGCACCTGCAGGTAGAATCCCTGCATGGTCAACGCCTCCATTACCTTGCCGACTTCGGCCAGCCCGAGGGGTTTGGCCGGGTCCAGTTTGGTCATCAGCACCAGCTCGGGACGACCAAAAGCCGCCATCAAGGGAGCGGGTACGCGGGAAAAGTCCTCTCTTTTTTCAACAAAAAGGTAGGTCTCGGCTTTTTTGCGACTTTTATAGACTGCACACAACATGGAAATTGATATAATCCGACGAGTTTATTGCCTCTGATGGGGGCAAACTATAACATCAGGAATTGAATAACAATAACGGATTAGCATCTCTGCCTCGGGGAAGATTCATGGTTGAGCGCGATAACGAATTGAAAGGGACCACCTTCACTATTTCTGTGTTGCATATCAGCGATGGCGAGCCAGAGCGGATCCGTCAGTTGTTGGCGGAAAAAGTGGCTCAGGCGCCCTACTTCTTTAATTGCGCACCGCTGGTGATCAATGTTTCCCGACTGGAACAGATCCCCGACTTCGAACAGCTCAAGGAGCTGGTGGAGTCGGAAGAGTTTGTGCTGGTCGGCATCACGGGCGCGCGAAGTGAAGAGATGAAGACGGCGGCCAAAGCGGTGGGCCTTGCCGTGATGGCCTCGGGCAAGAGTCGCAAGAGCGATCCCCAACCTGAACCAGAGCCCGTGGTGGCTCCTGCCGCCCCTGTTACGCCCCCTGAGCCGGAGCCGGCCCCCCTCATCCCGACCCGGGTACATGTGGGCCCGGTGCGCTCCGGCCAGCAGATTTATGCTGCCGGCACCTCGCTTGTGGTGCTGGGCTCAGTCAGTCCGGGGGCCGAAGTGCTCGCCGATGACAGCATTCATATATATGGCACCCTGCGTGGCAGAGCCATAGCCGGTGCCCGCGGCAATACCCGGGCCCGGATCTATTGCCAGCAATTACAGGCCGAGCTGCTCTCCATCGCTGGCACATTCCAGCTCAGTGATGCATTGCCGGCAGGCCTCATCCAGCAACCGGTCCATATCCGGCTGGATAATGAACAACTCCGTATAGACCGTATCAAATAGAGTTACAAGGAAGCGAGAATGGCGCGAATCATAGTCGTTACATCGGGTAAAGGTGGCGTTGGCAAGACCACAACCAGCGCGGCCCTGAGTACCGGTTTAGCCCAGCGTGGCCACAAAACTGTGGTCATCGATTTTGACATCGGTCTGCGAAACCTGGACCTCATCATGGGCTGCGAGCGCCGCGTGGTGTATGACTTCGTCAACGTCATCAACGGTGAGGCCAACCTCAATCAGGCCCTCATCAAGGACAAGCGCAGCGAGAACCTCTATATCCTGCCGGCGTCCCAGACCCGTGACAAAGATGCACTGACCAAAGAGGGTGTCGAGAAGGTGCTGGAGCAACTGGCCGAGATGAAGTTTGACTACATCGTCTGCGACTCTCCGGCGGGGATCGAAGCGGGCGCGCTGATGGCCCTCTACTTTGCCGACGAGGCGATCGTCACCACCAACCCGGAAGTTTCTTCCGTGCGTGACTCCGACCGGATCCTCGGCATCCTGTCCTCCAAATCCCGTCGTGCCGAGCGTGGTGAAGATCCCATCAAGGAGCACCTGCTGCTGACTCGCTACTGCCCGACCCGCGTCAATCGCGGCGACATGCTGAGCGTGCAGGACGTGCAGGAGATCTTGGCCATCCCGCTGCTCGGGGTGATCCCGGAGTCACAAGCCGTGCTGCGTGCCTCCAACTCGGGCGAGCCGGTCATTCTGGACAAGGAGTCCGATGCCGGTCAGGCCTATGATGATGCGGTTTCCCGTCTGCTCGGTGATACCAAGGAATTTCGTTTTCTGGAAGAAGAAAAGAAGGGCTTCTTTAGCCGACTGTTCGGGAGTTAAACATGTCATTATTGGATTATTTTCGTTCCAACAAGAAACAGAACACCGCACAACTGGCCAAGGAGCGGTTGCAGATCATCGTTGCTCACGAGCGTTCATCCAGAGGGGGGCCGGATTACCTGCCCCAGCTCAAGCAGGATATCCTCGACGTGATCCGTAAATACGTCAACATCGATCCGGACAAGATCACCGTCCAGATGGATCAGAAGAGTGACGAGCTCTCCGTTCTCGAGCTCAACATCACCTTCGCCGATGACAACAAGAAGGGATGAGCTGACGCCATATGCGTGACCCCTTCCCTCAATGAAGACCGGATCCCCTAGCTGGATCCGGTTTTTTATTGCCTCAACCTGGCGAAGCGCCTGCAACCGGCTCGCCAAGGGGTCTGGCGACAGCTAGAATAGCGCCGCCTTCGCTTGCATCGGCCAGCGAGGCTTCCTCTCTTTTTTCTGGAACAGAACTTATGTCCTTGAATGACGAAATGCACAGCGTCGAAGAGCTGCTCGACACCGCCCTCGAACTCTTTATGGAGCTGGCCTCCGACAACCTGCCGGAGCAGGAGATCATCCGCTTCAATCAGGAGTTCAACGATCGCGGCCTGCTGGCAGAGACCGATCCGGCCGACGACTGGGAAGCGGATGTGGGTTTTGCCGTGAGCGATGCCGAGTACGCCGAGATCTGGGTTGGCCTTGGCAACGAGCAAGAAGAGTACGAGCACCTGTTTGCCCGCATGCTGCTCTCCCGCCGTGTTGACGAGAAGTTCTGCCACATCGAATGGCTGCCCCAATAAGTCCGGATCCCGATGATCCGAGCCAGTATGTCTGGGAGTCTGACTCTGACGCCCGGCAGATGGCGCCTGAAACCCCGGCCCCCTCATTGGGGCGCCGGGTGCTGAAGTGGGTTGGCAAGGGGTTGCTGGCCGGGCTTGTCTGCTCGGTCGTCTCCGTCTTGCTGCTGCGCTTTATCGATCCCCCCATGTGGAGCTGGCGCATCGAGCGAGCCCTCTTTCCGCCTGCCAAAGTGGCACAAGTGCGCCATGAGTGGGTGGATCTGGAGTCCATCTCCAAAGAGCTGCAACTGGCGGTGATCGCCGCCGAGGATCAGCGCTTTGCCGACCACAACGGTTTTGACATGGACGCCATCAATGCGGCGCTCAAGCACAACCAGCACAGCGAGCGGGTACGGGGTGCCAGCACGCTGAGCCAGCAGACCGCCAAGAATCTCTTTATGTGGAGTCATCGCAGCTTCCTGCGCAAAGGGCTGGAAGCCTGGTTTACCCTGCTGATGGAGCTGGGCTGGGACAAATCCCGCATCCTCGAGATGTATCTGAACATCGTGGAGTTTGGCCCCGGTATCTATGGCGCTGAAGCCGCCGCCAACTACTACTTTGGCAAACCGGCCAGCCGGCTGACCCGCTACGAGGCCTCCCTGCTGGCCGCCGCCCTGCCCAATCCCTGGCGCTATCGGGTCAAGCCCCCTTCGCCCTATGTGCAAAAGCGGGCGGTCTGGATCCGCCGCCAGATGGGGCAACTGGGTCAGGTGACCCTCAACCGGGTCTATCAGGCCAATTGATCATCAGGCGCCACCGGATTTTACCGGTGGCTCCTGCCCCGCCTCTGCCGGCTCCTGATTGAGGGGCAGAGAGTGCCACCACCAGCTCTCCCGTCGTCGCTTGATCTGCTGTCGTCTTGTCCGTAACCGCATCGCGTCGTCCCCACGCTCACTCACCCGCCACTTAACCATACCCCCGATATGACCGGTTGGACAGGTCGTACCCCGCGGCGCAGTGGTCTGGCCGCCACAGCCAATAATTGTTACAGTAGCGGCCTCGATGTATCTGGAGTGATTTCATGGAACAGCGTACCCCGGATCAGCTGGTCGAATGGGCCTATGATCAGTTTCTTGAGCAGGCCGCCGACATGCTGGCCCCCGAACAAATCGTCGATATCACCCTGGAGTTTGAACAGCGTGGCGCCGTGGAGGCAACCCTGCCCAATGCCGACTGGTCGGCAGAGCTGGGTGAGCCGGTCGATATGGAGCGCTGGGTCGAAGTGTGGGTGGGTCTGCTGGATCATCAGGAGGAGTTCGAGGTGATCTTCGCCACCTTCCTACTGCCCCGCCTAATCACGGAAAATCAGGTTCATGTGCGCTGGCACCGCCAGCAACAGGCATAAAAAAGGCGCCATCGGCGCCTTTCTTTTTTCTGGCTTCCCTTGCTCAGGGCTGCGCCGCGATGGCCTTGGCCAGACAGCGACGGCACCAACAGGCACTGGCCTTCGTCATCGGCAAGGCCGGCAACTGACTGCACCAGCACTGCTCGATGGTCATCCCGGCGGAGACGGCGCAATAAGCCGGTTCACCACAGCCCGGACAACGGTGGGTGCTCCTGGTGCCATCCAGCTCGGCCATCACTGCCAGCTGGGCATCGCTCTCCATCGCCGACCAGTGACCGATCTCGGTCAGGGTGCGACCGCAGCCAAGGCAGAGGCCATCCTTGGCCTTGCAAAGCCCGATGCAGGGACTCGGCACTTACTCCTGTTCCTCGCTCTGGGCAGCAGCTCCCGCCTCGGTCAGGGTGATGGCATTGTCTTCGATGACGATCTTGCCCTGCTTGTAGAGGCCGCCGATCGCCTTCTTGAAGGTGCCCTTGCTCATGGCAAAAAGCTTGTAGATGAGCTCTGGCTCGCTCTTGTCACCCACTGCCAGACTGCCCCCCTGCTTTTTCATCCGGGCCAGAATGCGCTCACCGGCATCGTCCACCTTGGCCATGCCCGGCTTTTGCAGGGTCAGATCCAGCTTGCCATCGTCGCGCACCTGCTTGACCCAGGCGGTCTGCGGACGACCCGTCATCACCCGGCCGAACACTTCGTTCTTGAACAGCATGCCGGGATACTGGCCGTTGACGATTACCTTGATGCCGAGGGGAGAGTGTTCACCGGGCAGAGCGGTCACCTCGTCTCCCGCCCTGAAGGGGGGCTTGGCGGTGCTCAGGAAGCGCTCGAGGCGGCTGGTACCCACCATGCGCCCCTCGTTGTCCAGCATCAGACGCACCAGATAAACGTGACCCACCTGCATCGGCTTGTTCTGCTCGCGGCTTGGCACGAATAGATCCTTTTTCATGCCCCAGTCGAGGAAGGCACCGATCTTGTTGGCGTTGACCACCTTCAGACCGGCAAACTCGTCCACCATGGCGAAGGGCTTGTCGGTGGTGATGACCGGCTCGCAATCGGCATCCAGATAGAGGAATACCTGTACGCTCTCCCCCTCCTTGATCCCCTCGGGAAGCTGGCGCTTGGGCAGCAGCAGCTCGCCGTATTCGTCGGCTGCCAGCCAGGCGCCGCGATCTTCGAGTTCAACGACGGTGAGGGTGTTCATCTTGCCAATCTGTATCATGGTGCTCTCTTTTTTCATTACCCGGACGGGCCGGCTGGATCACGGCCCCTATGGCCGCGCATGTTACCCCAAGAGGGGTGATCCGGCCTAGTCCCCTCGCCTCACTCTGACCGGCCGATGGCGATATAATCGCCATTCAACCGTCCCTTTGCTGCAAATACCCCCACATTTAGGTAGACTTCGCGGCTGCTCAAATCCAGAGGAACTGTCGATGAACCCATCCACTCGTACCCGTCATCTCAATCAATGGATCCAGACCCACAGCCAGCAGGCGATGACTTATCCCGCTCTGCACGGCTTTTTGTGTGCCCGTCTGGTCGGGCCGGATGCCCCTGACTGGCAGGCCCCGCTGGCCGGTCTGTTGCCCCATGACGCCGAGCTGGATGAAAAGAGTGGCGAGGCCCTCATCCATCTGATCGCCGAACTGGAAGCGCAGGCAGATGAGGCCCAGCTGGCCTTGCCGAGCCAGTGCCGCCTCCCTACCGACAACCCGGAACAGGTCTTTGAACAGAGCCACCCGCTCGGGCAGTGGTGTTACGGCTTCAGTCAGGGCTTTGCCACCTGGCCCAAGCCAAAGGATTTGAACGACCCGACTACCCAGTACCGTTTCAGTCTGGCCGCCGAGCTGAGCCTGTTTCGCGACAAACAGATGGCGCAGATGCTCTATAGCGCCGCCGCCAGCGAGCTCCCCTTTGTCGAGTTCTGCAAGCGCCAGCGCCAGAACATGAAGACCGCCCTCAACCAGCTGCTCCAGCTCGACCAGTATCAGGCTGCGCCAAGCGCTGATGTGGCCCTCGACAGCGAGCAGGCCCAGCAGTGGCAACGCTGGTTCGAGCTGGCGGACAACTGCCGGGATCATCAGGCCCGCCTCGGCTGGTTCGAGAAGATCATCGCCGATGCCACCCCGCTGTTTGATGCCAGTTTCTGGCAACAGCTGGGCGGCCACGGCTGGAGCGCTCCGGAAGTGCGCCCCTTGCTGGCGGCCCGCGCCGGTCGCGCCGACTGCCTGCTGCGCCTTGGCAAGCTGGACGAGGCCAGGGAGGAGTATCTGGCACTACTGGCCATCTGCATCCCCGACGAGCTGGGTTGTCGCTACAACCTCTCTTCCCTCTATTCCCTGCAGGGCGACTGGCAGGCGCTGGCCGGGCTGCTGGTGCGTTTCGATGAAGCCTCCAGCTGGTTGCTCTACAACCGCGCCCTGATGATCTTTGCCTGCGAAGGGGCGGATGCCGCCCGACCCCATCTGCTGGCCGCCATCAATGCCAACCCGCACGTACCGGCCTGTCTGCTCGGTCAGCGCAAGTTGCCAAAGCAGGAGCCGATGAGCTGGCAGGCGGGCAGCCGCGATGAGGCAGCCCTCTACACCATGCACACCCGTGAGGCTTGGCTCAAGCAGAGCGCTCTGCTCTGGCTGCGCAAGGGCTGACCAATCCCGGATTAAAATCCCGGCGAACTGACCCGGTTTTTGTCTGATGGCGTGCGTCACCGCACATTTCATCGCAACCGGGTCAGACAAACTCGCTTGAGTTTCGTATCATCAATGTCAAAGTATCAAAAGAAACTGCATCTGATGCAGCCGTCACAGCAGGGTGTAATATGTCAAAAATCATAGCGTTACTCGCTCACTACCCGCCCTATCAGTTGGTACATGCCGCCGAAATGCTACGGGATACCTTCGAGCAGTTTTATGAACAGCGTTACCAGCTGACCGTCCCCCAGTGGCGTCTGATGATGGTGCTCGGCCCCAACTACCCCATCAGCCAGAAAGAGCTGGTCGAGGCGAGCGGCATGGACAAGGTGCGCATCTCCCGCGAGATCCGCCGTCTGGCCGAAAAAGGCATCATCTTCACCGAAAACAGCGAGCAGGATAAGCGCATCAGTCTGGTCTCCCTGACCGATACCGGTCTCGCCCTGTTCCAGCAGCTCAAGAGCGAAGCGGGCAGCTGGCAGCATACCCTGACCGACTACCTGCCCAGTGAATCCCGCGAGGCGATCCGCCAGCATCTGCACAGCGTCAGCGCGGCCATCGAACAGCTGCAATCCCTCGACAAGGAGAAATAGGATGGATCTGAAGAAATTTGCCACCATGGACGTCAACATGCTGCTGAGCCTGATCAACATGCAGCTGCGTGATCGTTACGATGATCTGGAAGACCTCTGCAAGGCACAGGATCTCGATCAGGCGGCACTGGAAGCACGGCTGGCCAGCGGTAATTTCCACTACCAGCCGGAGCAAAAACAGTTCAGATAGGGATCGGGATCACAACGTCAGCGGCCGCAGTGGCACTGGGGCTAAAACCTGATATGGTCACTCAAGCCTCGGCAGTGCGATGAACGGATACATCACACTGTCATACGAAGGCGCTACTCTTGCTGCCAGTGAGCAAACCCAAGGATGACCCCATGACGTTGAACCGCGAACATTTTCTGATCACGCTCTGCATGCTGTTGATGATCAGCCTCTTCACCCCGCAGATCCCGCAAAGTGTCGAACAGTGGCTCACTGCGCTGATGGTTGGCTCGCTCGCGGCAGTGGTGTTGATGCTGATACGTGGCTGCCGCCGCTTTATGCTGGAGTAGCCTCTGCACCTGCCAGCGGTTCTGTGAACGCAACAAGCTTGAAAAAACAAACGCAGCCAGATGGCTGCGTTGTTGTTTATGGCTGAGCTGATTGCCCTTGCAGGCAAACGGCTTAGATAGCCAGCGTCTCGAGCTGCGCCTTGGCGGCTTCAATCCCCTTGCTCTGGGCATCCGGGCCCATGCCCATCCCCTCGGCGTAGATGAAATCAACCTCCTTGATACCGATGAAGCCCAGCACGGTGCGCATGTAGGGGGTCACCAGATCGGTGGCACTGCCGACGTGCATGCCGCCGCGGGGGCTGATCACCAGCGCACGGGTGTTCTCAACCAGACCGACCGGACCGGTTTCGGTGTAGCGGAAGGTGACGCCGGCACGGGCAACCAGATCGATCCAGTTCTTCAACTGGGTCGGGATGTTGAAGTTGTACATGGGGGCGGCAATCACCACCAGATCGCTCGCCTTGAGCTCTGCGATAAGCTCGTCGGACTGGGCGATCACCGCCAGTTGACGCTCATTGAGGTTGTCACCACCGCGCAGGCCGGAGGCCAGCTCGCCATCCAGCACCGGCAGGTTGAGGGCCGCCAGATCACGCACTGTGACGGCATCATCCTGATGGTCAGCCAGGAAGCCGTCGATCAGGGCGTTTGATTGGGAATATTGACCCAGGATGCTGGATTTGAGAACGAGGATATTGGCCATGGTGAAACTCCATTTGGTTGTCGGTTGAACAGCTGCGCTGTCGATGGAGGTCACTCTAAACATTGCGCTTCTTTGCTGATAGCGAAAATAGATGCTCAACTTGTTCAAAAATTTTGATATTGGTTGATTGCGCGGCAACGGGCGCATCAACCCTTGGCAGAACAAACGATTGCCGCTATGATCCGCCGCACTTTTTTCAGTGACCCGGATCCCATGGCCCACTCGCGCAGCCACTCCCCTTTCGCCGGTGCAGTCTGGATGATGGTGGCAGGCCTCTGTTTCGCCGCCGTCAACAGCCTGAGCCAGTATGTCAGCTTCAAGCTTGGCCTCCCCTCAACCCAGGTTGCCTTTCACCAGTACCTGATCGCCCTGATCTGCCTGCTGCCCTGGCTGATCCGCCACGGCTTGCGCCAATCCCTGATGACCAACCAGCTACGCCTGCATCTGTTGCGGGTGGCTCTGGCGGTGATCGGCATCCAGTTCTGGCTCTGGGCGCTGGCCGAGCCCGTCCCCATCTGGCAGGGTATCGCCCTGCTGATGACGTCACCGCTGTTTGCCACTCTGGGCTCCGCCCTCTTTCTCAAAGAGCAGGTGAGCCGCGCCCGCATCGTGGCCACTCTCTCCGGCTTTGTCGGCGCCATGCTGATCCTCGCCCCCTGGAATGATGATTTCAGCTGGGCCTCTCTGCTGCCGGTGGCGGCGGCGCTGTTCTGGGCTGGCTACTCCCTGCTGGTGCGCTATCAGGCGGCGAGCGAATCGTCCCACACCATCGTCGTCTACCTGCTCATTTTCAGCACCCCGTTCAACGCCATGCTGGCGCTGCCGGAGTGGCAGTGGCCAACGGAAAGCCAGTGGCTGCTGGTGGCCGCCTCCGGCGTGCTCTCGGCTCTGGCCCAGATGTCCATCGCTCGCGCCTACAGCGTGGCGGAGGCTTCATTCATCCAGCCCTTTGATTTCGCCAAGCTGCCGATGAACGTACTGGCAGGCTGGCTGGTGTTTGGTTGGGCGCCGCCCGGCCGACTGTGGCTTGGCGCCGCCATCATCATTGGCGCCATCACGTTGCTGACCCATCTGGAGCAGCGCGCCCGACCATCCGTTTCCTGAGGTACGCCATGCGTGCCTCTTTTTTTGCCCGCTATTCGTGCGATAGCGATCATCAACAATGACCAACGACATCAGGAGAGATCGTATGTTTGGAACCGCAACCCGCCCCGGCGCCACCCGCGCCCTGCTGCTGGGCTCCGGCGAACTCGGCAAGGAAGTGGCCATCGAGTTGCAGCGCTTCGGCATCGAGGTGATCGCCGCCGACCGCTATGCCAACGCCCCCGCCATGCAAGTGGCTCATGCCGCCCGGGTGCTGGATATGCTCGATGGCGCCGCCCTGCGCGAGCTGGTCGCCGAGATCAAACCCGACCTCATCATCCCCGAGATCGAAGCCATCGCCACCGATACGCTGGCAGCCCTTGAGCAGGAGGGGGTCAAGGTGGTGCCCAACGCCCGCGCCACCCAGCTCACCATGAACCGGGAAGGGATCCGTCGTCTCGCCGCCGAGACCCTGGGTCTGCCCACCTCCCCCTACCGTTTTGCCCAGAGCAAGGAGGAGTTTGTCGCCGCCGTCGAGGCCATCGGCCTGCCCTGCGTGGTGAAACCTGTGATGAGCTCGTCCGGCAAGGGGCAGAGCGTGCTGCGCGATCTCGCCAAGCTGGACGATAGCTGGACCTACGCCCAGGAGGGTGGCCGCGCCGGTCGTGGCAAGGTGATCGTCGAGGGCTTCGTTCCCTTCGAGTACGAGATCACCCTGCTCACGGTTCGCGCCGTCGATAGCATTCACTTCTGCGAGCCGATTGGCCACCGTCAGGAAGATGGCGACTACCGCGAATCCTGGCAGCCACAGGCGATGAGCGAGCTGGCGCTGGCCCGCTCCAAAGAGGTGGCGGCCAAGGTGGTCGAGGCCCTCGGTGGTTACGGCCTGTTCGGGGTCGAGCTCTTCATCAAAGGCGACGAGGTGTGGTTCAGCGAAGTCTCGCCGCGCCCCCACGACACCGGCATGGTGACCCTGATCTCTCAGGACCTCTCCGAGTTCGCCCTGCACGTGCGCGCCATTCTGGGGCTGCCGGTCGGCACCATCACCCAGTACGGGCCGAGCGCCTCCGCCGTGGTGCTGCGCGAAGGGCACAGTCAGGATATCCGCTATCAGGGGATTGGCGAGGCGCTTGCCAAGGTGCCGGGGGCCCAGCTGCGACTGTTTGGCAAACCGGAGATCGCCGGTCGCCGCCGCCTCGGCGTAGCGCTGGCCCGGGGTGAAGATTGCCGCGAGGCGGTCGAGCAGGCCAAAGCGGTTGCCGCCAGCGTCGAGGTCATTTTCTAAACGCTGTTTTTTCGCCGCACCGAAACAAACGTTTGCTGGTGTGATCGGGCGCAAGGGGCATGGCAATGCCCCTTTTGCATTTGCCCGTCAGGCTTATAATCCCCTCTTCAAATTTGTCAGGAGTACAAGATGTTAGCTGCCGTGATCTTCGATATGGATGGTGTTCTGATCGACTCGGAACCCTTTTGGCAACGGGCCCAGATCGCCGTGTTCTCCGAACTGGGCCACCCCCACACCGTCGAGGATTGTGAGTCGACCATCGGCGTGCGCATCGATCAGCTGGTCGCCCACTGGTATCGCCTGCGCCCGTGGAGCGGCCCAACTCAGGAAGAGGTGGTGCAGCGCATTCTGGATCGGGTCAACGCCCTGATCCTCTCCGAAGGTCAGGCCAAGGCTGGCGTGCTGGAGGCGCTCGACCTTATCGAAGCTCGCGGCCTGAAAGTGGGTCTGGCCACCTCCTCCCCCTTTGCCATGGTAGAAGCGGTGCTCGGCAAACTCGGCATCCGCGATCGCTTTATGGCGG
>NZ_CAWNWX010000103.1:0-3521 GCF_963878195.1 Aeromonas sp. HMWF016 | reverse complement strand
GATGTCTATATCCACGCCGCCGAAAAGCTGGGGGTGGAACCGGTACACTGTCTGGCCATCGAAGACAGCTTCACCGGTCTGCTGGCGGCCAAGGCGGCCTCGATGAAGGCGCTGATCGTGCCGGATCCGGCTTTAGTGGGAGACCCGCGTCTGGCCATCGCCAACTACCAGCTAAGCTCGCTCGCAGAGCTGAATGCTGACACCCTAGCCAGCTGGGTCAAATAAGCCAGCGAGAGGCGCAGATCGTTCCATGTGCCCGGCTCTGGTAGGTGACCCGCGTCTGGCCATCGCCAACTACCAGCTGAGCTCGCTGGCCGAACTCAATAGCGAGATGCTGGCCAGCTGGGCCAAGTAATCTGCCCGCGACAAACCGTTCGCATCCTTCACGGGGCCGCTGGCATACCTGTCAACGGCCCCGTTTTTATGGGTGAATAGGTGCCAAAGGATAGATATCCGCCCAGCGGCAAAAAGGGGAAAACCGGCCGGATGTACTGCCCCCCTCTCAGATGGTGAAATGACCTTTTTGGACAGTAAAAACCGCCGTTCAGCCTCCTTTATTGCCAACCTGTAGTTGGCAATAAAGCCGATATACCGCCGATTACAAACCAAATTTCGGGCCATTTTTTCCCCTGCAGCGACTGCTGACCCCCTTTTCCGATCCGGGTTTGATCCCTGTCAGGCCGCCTTCATAAACGTGCGCTTGCTCGCGGTTAGCCTGTGCCTGCGCAGCTAGAATCAAGGGAGATAGGCGGCCCGCGGGCCCGAGGAGGTTATCATGATCGAGTACACCAGCAAGCGCATCGTCTGCCCCCACTGCGGCCACCACACCCGGGTCGAGCTGGATGCCAGCCAGGGGGATCAGGAGTTCTACGAAGATTGCATGGCCTGCTGCAATCCGATCCACCTGCGGCTGCATCGGGACGAAGAACGCGATCGTCTGCAGCTTTTTGTGGATGCTGACGACGAGCAGATGTTTTAAGAGCGGCCAGATAGCAAAAGGGGCGTGACTCGCGAGAGTGACGCCCTTTTTCGTTTCGTTGTCAGCGGTAGATGCTGCCCTGCCGCGATTTCGCTCTGGCCCAGAGCGTCTCGTCATCGAGATCGGTCTGGATCAGCTCGATGGGCCCCCCGGCATCATTGATCACCGCCACCCGGTAATCGTCGATCGGCTCATAGGGCCCCAGGATCACCTCTTCCCCCTCGATGGCTGCCGCCAGATCATCCACCTTGAAGGCGACGTGAGGCACGGTTCTCAGCAGCTCGTGCAGCGGCGAATCATCGGTAAAGTAGTGCCACTGAACCCGAAACCGCCCCGGGTTATCCTCGGTATACATCCCCACCTTTTCGCTGTGGATGCCATGGGGCAAGGGCACGGCGCTGGGGATGCCGAAGTGGTGAAAGGTATAGTTCAGATCCGGTTTCATCTGCGCTTTTTCCTGACATCAGGCCATTCGGCTGGCCAGCACCCGCTCCACCGTATCGACGATGGCCTGGGTCTGGGGATCGATCTCGATATTGGTCGGCCAGCCGGCGCGCACCCAGCCGAGGTTGGTGCGAGCCAGCGTCTCGGGGATCAGGTGGACGCAGAACTCCCGCTCGCGCACCTCGCCGATGGTCAGGCTGATACCGTCAATGCCGATATACCCCTTGGTCAGTACATATTTCATCAGCTCGGGGGCGAGGCGGTACCACACCTGACGGTTGTTGGGGGTGTCGATCACCGAGGTCACTTCCGCCATCCCGATAATGTGGCCGGACATGGCGTGACCGCCGATCTCGTCGCCAAAGCGGGCGGCCCGCTCCACGTTGACCTTGTCCCCCACCTGCAGCTTGCCGAGGTTGGTGAGGCGCAGGGTCTCCTGCATCAGATCGAAGCTGACCAGATCCCCTGCAATCCGGGTCACGGTGAGACAGCAGCCGTTGTGGGCCACCGAGGCACCCAGGGCCAATCCTTCGCCCCACTCCCGGCTGGGCATGCGGATCACGTGGGTACGAAATGAAGCACTCTCTTCGATGGCGACCAGCTCGGCCACACCTTGCACAATTCCGGTAAACATCATCACCTCTTTGTTTCTGATAACACGCTCTGTTTTTTATCGCGGCCTGTGGCCGCTTATTTTACACAATTCGTTTCATACAAACTGTCACACCTGCTCCGGCGCCGCTGACAGCGCCTGCACGCGAGTCCGGCGCTGGGAATAGATGACCACTATGCCAGCCAGCACGATTAGCAGACACCCCGCCATACTACTGAGGGTCGGCATTTCACCAAACATCAGATAGCCGCAGAGGGTAGAAAAAAAGATCTGGAAATAGAAGAAGGGCGCCAAAGTAGAGGCCTGCGCATACTGCATCGCCTTGATGAGACAATACTGGGAGAGCAGGGTCACCACCGGCAGCGCCAGCAGATAGGGCCAGTCGGCAAGCGCCGGAAAGCGCCACAGTGCGGGCTGCCAGCAGAGGGCGGCCATTGCCACCATCCCCAGCATGAAGCAGGTGACGATCAGGATATCGAGGGTGGTCAGACGTGGATCCACCAGCTTGGTGAGGAGGTTGTAGCCGGTGTTGGCCAGCACAATGACCAGTGGCAGCAGGTAGTAGAGGTTCGCGTCGCTCCCGTCGGGATGAGTCACCACCAGCACCCCAAACAGCCCCAGCAACACGGCCGCCACCTTGGCCCGGGTCAGACGCTCCCTGAAAAAGATGACACCGGCCACCACAAAGGCCAGCGAACCAAGCTGGCAGATGATGGTGTAGACGTTGAGCGGCACATGGGCCAGCGAAATCACCGAGACCAGCGCACAGACCAGAAACAGCAGCGAACGCAGCAATAGCCAGCGATCCACCGCCAGCAGCGCCGACACGGTGCGCTTTGGCAACAACAGCAGCAGACCAAGGAAAGGAACAAAAAAGCGAAACCAGACCATCTCCATCACGGAGTAGCCATGGAGCACCAGATATTTGTCCGCGCCATCCTTGAGCGTCAGGGCGAGAAGAGCAAACAGCGTCAGGAAGATCGCCAGTGAATTGCGCGAAGAGAGCAGCATCAAAGAGGCCGAAACAGGAAAAGGGGGTAACCAAACTAACGGGCTTGCCGCAAATTACAACCGCGAGACTGACAAAATGGGAGCAAAACCGCTATATTTGCTCGCCTTTTTACTTTCAAGGAAGCAAATCATGATGGTTTATGAGTGCTGTGAAGCGATCCGTATCGCCTATAACCAGATTGGCTCCGGCGAGCAGGGCTACGTGCCGAAGGCCATCGCCGCCACTATCCGCGCCCTCAACGCGGTCGCCGCCGATGAGCGGGTGCCCGCCGAACTGCGTGAACAGGCCGCCTATGCGGCAGCCAACCTGCTGATCAGCGATCACGAAGACGCCTGATCCCGCTGCCGGGGCGGCAACTATTTCGTCCTGGATGAATTTCAGGCTAAAATGCCTCCCCCACCCTTTGCATGCCCGCCCGGGCGTGCAAAGGCTCTTCCCGATTTCCGCTCTTTCTCTATCTATCTGATCCACTC
>NZ_CAWNWX010000102.1:7541-65781 GCF_963878195.1 Aeromonas sp. HMWF016 | reverse complement strand
AAAAACAATGGCATATCCGTTTTTTGTTGTAAGAGTATTTATTGAAAGATTTTCAACGAATCGCACATTGGGTGTTAACATTTGTAGCCTCTCTCCAGCCAGTGAAAAGTCAGGAGAGAATGTTCCGCTAACGGCCAGGCTTAAATCGCCAGTAAAGTAAAATGATGCACTATTAAATTCATCCCATTTACATAGTTTGTAGTGGTTTGTATATATATCAAGAGTTTCTTTAAAATCATCCAATCCTTTTGAAAAGCCTTGAAGCATGCTATTCAATGTTATTTGGACCTCAAGTTGTTGTTCGACAGACATGCCTCTATCTACATTTTCTCTCATGAAGGGGAGCCCCTTAACTGCACTTATTTTTTTAAAATACTCAAGTGCGTAAGCACGATATCCAGCCAAGAAACATTGAAATGATGAGCCTTTATATATTTCATCCTCGATAGGACTAAACATAGACTTGTCGTGTAAGCTACAGAAACCTTTAAAGGTTGATGCTTTTTGCAACCCAATCTTCGATATACATTCTTTTCCTGTTGTGTCTATCCCGAATGTATAAACATGATTGGTTTCGTCAGCGACATGTTTTAGTGGACCATTTTTCTGAATTGAGTGAGCATCAATTATTTTGCTTGTGCAGGTTTCTTGGCTTGCATCAGGATGTAAGCATTGTTTATGGCTTTTTTTTGTTTTTAATTCAGCTAGTAAACGACCTATGGAATGAGGTTCTTCATTTGAACGGAGGTAGTGGCACTTTTTATATTTTTTACCTGAACCACACCAACATGGCTCATTTCTATTTATTTTATCCATGCTTCTTATTTCCAAATATAAAGATTTTATTCATGATGGTAGTGTATCGCCAATGTAAATTTGTCAGAAGTATTTAATGTAAAGATTGAGATATACTGCAAATCACCAATGGTTGGATATATTTATCCCCATATATTACTTAATATTCTTGAGGTACTTGGTTAGCGAGAAAGGCAGAGCAAATTCCTTCATGCCAGCCAACCTGTCCAGCTCTGTCTGACCAATCTGCTGCAATTGGGTTTGCTGGGCTTGAGTGAGCGTGGTGGTTCTCGCCTTGATTAAGGTGTCGAGAAAACTGCGGTCTCCCTCAACCGCCTTATGGAACGCCTTGAGCGCCAGCGCATCGACCTCTGCTGCGGTGCAGCGCTCCATGCTTTTCTCATGCAGATAGATCAGCACTGTCGTCTGTTGTTCCCTCTCCAGTGACCAGAAGGGGTCGCTTTTTGCGGGCAGTATGGCGCTGTGCTGTGACTTGATTGCTTCGCACCGCTCAAATGCCGGATCCAGATCGTGTAGTGACAGGGCAAAGGCGCTGGAGCTGGTTGCAAGCAGCGCAAAGAGCAAGGCAAGGCGCCTGTAGAAGGAGAGGCTCCTGCTACCCGGCGCCTTGTCTATTGCAGGGCTGTTGCGGCTGCTCATCGGCTTATGACTGCTTTTTCAGAAAGTAACTGATATGCCCCGGCGGCATATCGGGCAGCTGGCCAAAGACCTCGTAGCCCTGCTTCTGGTAGAAGGGGAGGGCCTGAAAACTGGTGGTTTCCAGATGGTAGTTGGTGATGCCCTTGCTCTGGGCGTACTGCTCCATGGCGCCGAGCAGGCGGCCGCCCCAGCCACCCTGGCGGATGCTTTCGTCGATCCAGAGCCAGTCGACGTGCAGCCAGCCCCACTTGATGTCGGCGATGATGCCGCCGTGTACCTTGCCCTCTTCATCCTTGATAAAGCTGGCGATCCGCTCGCGCAGATGGGTGCCGGCGTGACCCGTGTTGAAGCCCGAGAGACCAATGCGCAGCGCTTCGATCTCATCGTCCTGAGGCGGTTGGGGTGGGGTGAGTTGCATAGTGCTTCCTGCTTGATGGTGGTTGTCTCTATGGGGCTGCCGCTTCCAGCGCGGCTATCTCGCCGCCGCTGATAAGTGGCAGGTTGCGGCTGATCTGCTCTACCGGCCAGTCCCACCAGGCGATGGCGTTGAGACGGGCAATGGTGTCGTCGTCGAAGCGGTAGCGGATCACCTTGGCGGGGTTGCCGCCGACCACGGCGTAGGCGGGCACGTCACCGGTAACCACGGAGCGGGCGGCGATGATGGCGCCGTTGCCGACTTTTACCCCCGGCATGATCAGGGCGTCATAGCCAATCCAGACATCGTTGCCGATGACGGTATCGCCCTTGTAGGGGAGGCTGCCCGGGGCGGGGGCGGCGCTCTCCCAGCCGTTACCGAAGATAAAGAAGGGGTAGGTGGAGAAGCCGGAGGTCTGGTGGTTGGCGCCGTTCATGATGAACTTCACCCCGCGGGCGATGGCGCAGAACTTGCCGATGATGAGCTTGTCGCCGATGAAGGGGAAGTGGTAGAGGACGTTGCGCTCGAAGCCCGCCGAATCCTCCGGGTCGTCGTAATAGGTGTAGTCACCCACCTCGATATTGGGCCCCTTGATGGTGTTCTTGATAAAGCACACCTGGGGAAAGCCGTTCATGGGGTGGGGATTGGCGGGATCGGGTCCGTGCATCTGGTCTCCTTGGAGTGGCCGGGCTAGAGCGCCGGGAAGTAGCAGGCGCTCATATCGATGGGGTGATCGGGGCAATCGGGCAGATAGAACTGCCAGCCCGCATAGGAGAAGGCGCGCAGCTCGGTCTCGACAAACTTGATGGCGAGGCTCAGGGCCTGCAGGCTGTCGATGCCGTAGATAAAGGTCTTGTCGCTCAGCCCCGCCAGCTTCACCTTGCAGCGCCAGTCACCGCCAGCCGAGCGTGGATCCGGCTCGGGGGCCTTGATGGCGATCTTGAGGGTGAGCTGTTCCCCTTCGAGACTGACCGCCTCGAAACGGGCTTTGACGATGGCATTCTTCATCCTGCAACTCCTTGTGCGATTCCCCTCCTGCGGCATTGGGCTGCGTCTCCATGGAGGGATAAAAATGGGGGCGAGCCACAGGAGCCTAAACGAAGCCTCTTTTTGAAACAATGGGATATGGGCGGATCTCGGTGGTTTGCTGGTCGCGCCGGGCTGTTTCACCGTGCGGGGTACACTTGCTGTAAAGGATTGTTGGCTACCGCTGCAAATCTATCTCTTATGTTGATTGCTGGTGGGGCACCGGCTTGGGGCACAATAGGCGGCCCCTGCTGGCCACACACAAGCCACACACAAGAAGTACAGGAGCATCCATGACTCTTTCGGTATCGCAGCTTTACGAGGTGATGGCCCAGTTGCCCGATCCCGTCTTTATCCTGAGTGAAGATGGCTATTACGTGGAATACATAGGGGGCGTGGAGCAGCAATCCTATCAGGACGGCAATCCGCTGGCAGGCAAGCAGCTGCGGGATGTGCTGCCGGAGACGATGGCTCTCTGGGTCATGGCGCAGGTCGCGCTGGCGCTGGATAGCGGCCAGGTGCAGGTGGTCGAGTACGATCTGGCTGCCAGCGAGGTGGGTGGTATTAATGCCGGTGTCGGGCCGCAAGGGATGCAGCGCTTTGAGGGCAAGATTGCTCCTCTGCCATCCCTTTACGACGGCAAGCGGGCGGTCGCCTGGGTGACCCGCAATATCACCCGCCAGTTCGAGTTGCAGCAGCGCCTGCAGCGCCAGAGCGAGACCGACCAGCTGACCGGCCTCCATAACCGCCGCTACTTTTTCGAACATTGCCAGCAGGTGAGGGGCAACGAGGCCCCCTGCGGCCTGCTTATGCTCGACATCGATCACTTCAAGCAGATCAACGATCGCTTCGGCCATCGGCAGGGGGATCTGGCACTGCAGCGTTTTGCCACCTGCGTCGATGGCTGGCTGCGGGCAGACGATCTGTTTGTGCGCAGCGGCGGCGAGGAGTTCGTGATCCTGCTGCCACGGATTGATGAGGCCGGGTTGTTGCAGATGGCCGAGGGGATCCGCGCTGCGGTCGAGGCGCTGCCCGCCGAACCGGTCGGCATGACGGTCAGTCTGGGCTCCACGCTGGTTGCGCCGGGGGAGGATATCAATGTGGCCCTGGCCCGTGCCGACGAGTGGCTCTATCAGGCCAAGCGGACGGGGCGCAATCGGGTGGCGCACTGTCCTGTCTCCCCCGAAAATTAATGAACAACCCCTTGTTGATGTAAACATTAATTGGATGAAAAGTTCGCCATATTATTTCACTGATATCTCGCGAGCTATGGTGGTAATATTGGCTGCCCGATCGCTGTTCTTATTTGTGTTGTTGGGCAACAGAACAAGGGTTTATCGGTATGTTATCAAACGGGGACAAATGGGAGTGCTGGTGACGAATGCGATACATCTCACCCCGTTTTGAAACAATCCGATTCAAACGGTCATGAATTATTAACCTTGACCCGGATGGCGATTTCAACGATGGTAGCGTGGCATCTCCATTTCACTCCGGTGGCCCTGTTGGCCGCTGGTGGATTTGCTTTTTCTGCACCTGCGGCCAAATGCCGCCTGATATTGCCAGCCTGTTATTCGGGCCAATAAAAATAATGATGACAGATTAATAAGGTATATATTGCAATGAGTGTTTCTATTGCTGAAAAGAGTAACCCGGTTTCAAAATTGAAATGGGAGAAAAGTGATTCGGTATGGACCATGGGCTTATATGCCACTGCGGTCGGTGCCGGTACGCTATTTCTCCCAATTACTGTCGGCAGTAATTCGCCGGTTATTTTATTGTTTATTTTACTGCTCGCATTTCCGCTCTCTTATTATTCCCATCGAGCGTTGAGCCGCTTTGTGCTCTCCAGCTCCCACAAGGAGGGGGATATCACCCACGTGGTGGAGGAGCACTTCGGAGCGCGGGCGGGCAAGCTGCTGATGCTGGTCTATCTGACCGCCTTCTACCCCATCATTCTGGTCTACAGCATCTCCATCACCAACGCGATCCAGAGCTTTGTGGTGCACCAGCTGGGGGATGCCGAGATCCCGCGCGGTCTGCTGGTATTGGGGGTGATGCTGGGTCTGCATCTGGTACTGCTGGCGGGCAAGCAGATCGTGGTATCTGCCATCAGCGTGCTGGCGCTGCCCATGGTCGCCTTTCTGATCGGCCTCTCCATCTATCTGCTGCCCCAGTGGAGCCTCTCCTACTTCAGCGAGAGTCAGGCGCTGGACTGGCGTGATCCGGCGTTCTGGAAATCCCTCTGGCTGATCGTGCCGGTGATGGTGTTCTCTTTCAGCCATGCGCCCATTATTTCTTCCTTCAGCGCGGCGCAGAAAAAGCGCTGTCAGGAGAGTGCCGACCTGCGCGCCAAGCGGATCATCAAGTGCAGCAGCCTGCTGATTTGCGGCAGCGTGCTGTTCTTCGTGGTGAGCTGCGTGATGAGCCTGAGTCAGGCCGAGATGGCGCAGGCGCGCATCGACAATATCTCCGTGCTGTCGGCGCTGGCGAACAAGTTCTCCAATCCGCTGATCGCCTATGTGGGGCCGCTTATCGCCATTCTGGCCATGTCCAAATCCTTCCTCGGCACCTCCATGGGGGTGAGCGAGGGGACGGTGAGCATGGTGAGCGGCGCCTGTCAGGGGCTGGGACTTTCCCTGCGTGAAGCGACCATCGCGCGGGTCTCGTCAGTCATTCTGTTCGTGGTGACCGGGGTGATTACCTACTTGAACCCCAACGTGCTGGAGATCATCGAGAAGGTGAGCGGGCCGCTCATCGCGGTGATCCTGTTCCTGCTGCCGGCATGTTCCATCTATCGTCTGCCCGCCCTCAAGCGTTATCGCGGGGCGAGTACCCTCTTCGTGCTGGTGATCGGGCTGCTGGCCATCTCGGCCCTTATCTACGATCTGCTGTAACGGCGGATCCCGCACAAGTCAAAAAGGGCGACCGGATGGTCGCCCTTTTTCTTTGCCTCGGGTTTAGCCGAGCAAACTGGTGGCGCTCTGGCCCGCCATCAGCAGGCCGGCCGCCAGTACGCTGAACCAGACCAGGGTCGCGCTCACCAGCAGGTAGCCGCCGGCGACAAACAGACCATCCCGCTGCAGCATGCCGGTAGCCAGCAGCAGAATGGCCCAGGCGGGCAGGGCATTGGTGAAGGGGATGGCACCAAGGGGCAGCATCAGCAGCAGGGCGGCCAGCATGATCAGCAGACCGTTGCAGCGGTTGATGGTGCTGCTGGCGGTCAGGGCGAGCAGGCGCGGGCGGATGTAGCGGTCGATGCGGGCCAGCAGATCGGCCCCCTTGGTGAGGGTCGGCTTGAGCTGGTCGGCGGCAAAGCGGCGCTCCATCAGGATGGCGGGCAGCCAGGGTACCCGGTTTAAGGTGATGCCAATGCCGATAAAGAGGATCAGCAGGCCAAACGGGGTGCTGACGCCAGGGATGGAGACCGGCAGCAGAAAAGGGACTGTGAGCAGTACGCAGAAGATCAGCATCCCCTGCTCGCCCACCAGCGCGAGCATCTGGCGCAGGCTGATATGGCTCTCCTCGATGGCGTGGGCGGTGGCCCGCAGGGTATTGGCGAGGGTGTGTTGCGGGTCGTTGAGGGGGGCTGTCGCCATCTCCGGCATCCTTCTGCTGTCGGCTTGTGCCGGGCCACCATGACCCGGATTGGGCGTCAGCATACGTGGCCGGGGTTAATGGCCGATGAATGGCGCAGGTGCTTTTAACGCCGCGGAAAATGAGCCGGTACAGGTGCCATTTAGGATGGCGATGGGGCGGCTCTGGTATGCTTTTTGAGCAAAATGGATTGGCCGGAGGTGAGGATGAGACGAGTGGGGATGGTGATGATGGGGGCTCTGCTGCCCCTTGGGCAGGCGTGGAGCGGTGAGGGGGAGGCCGGGGTCGGATTGAGCTGGCAGGTGACGCCATTTTACGGCTACAACTCCGCCATCGATTTCAAGCGCAGCGAGGATCCGCAGCCCGCGCCGGTGTCGACCAGCCTTGACGAGCTGAAGGGGCAGGCCTCCGGCAGCTGGGGGCTGTTCATCAGCAAGGAGGTGGATGATCCCGGCATGATCGAGCTGCTCTACAGCCACCAGTCCACCACCCTCTCCCCCGATCAGCCGGATCGCCTGACGGTGGATACCCTGCACTTTGCCGGTGCACTGACCCTCGCCGACAACCTGATGGCGCCCTATATCGGTGCCGGTATCGGGGTAACGCGCTTTGCCGCCTACGACAGCGAGGTGATGCCCTCCATGTCGCTGGCGCTCGGGGTTCAGCCCCGCCTATCCGAGCATCTTGCCCTGCGGGCCGAGGTGCGGGGTTACGGGTCGCTTGCCAACGACAGCAGCGAGTTTCTCTGCAACCCGGATCAGTGTCTGTTCAAGGTGAAGGGGGATCTGGTGACCCAGTGGCAGGCCAATATCGGGCTCACCTTCCGCTTTTAGGCGGTGGAATTTCACGGAGGGAAAAGGGGCCATGGGGCCCCTTTTCCATCAGCGATGTTATGGCTAGGCCATCCATCACCCGGTCGTTCTCTGGCCGGGCTTTACTCCCCGTTATTGGCAGGGATAGCCGACACATAGCGGTCTCTGCCTGTCTCCTTGGCACTGTAGAGCGCCTGATCCACCCGCTTGAACAGCGAGACCGCCGGCTCCTGCGGCCCGCGGATGCCAAACCCGATGCTGACTGTCAGAGGATGGGCCGGATCGGGGGTTATGGTGCGGGTTGCTGCCAACAGCGCCTCTGCCAGCAGCTCCAGTTCCGTCTGGTTGGCGTCGGGCAGCAGGATCGCGAACTCCTCACCGCCGACGCGGGCTGCCAGCCCTCCGGCTGGGCAGTGCTGTTGCAGCAAGGTGCCAAACTGCTGCAACACCTTGTCCCCCATGTCGTGGCCGAAGTTGTCGTTGATCCATTTGAAGTGATCAAGGTCCAGCAGGAGCAGCACCTGATAGTCCCCCTGTTCCAAAAACAGCTGCTGATGAAAGCAGCGCCGGTTGGGCAGTCGGGTCAGATCGTCAAACAGCGCCTGTTGTCTGAGCTGGCTATTGATATGAAAGAGGTAATGCATGGTGCTCAGGATACCGATGCTGCTCAGCAGGATACCGCTGGATCGCAGCAGATCCTCGGCATAGATGGCGATCCAGAGTGGCTGCGCGACCAGTTCATCCATGATGTCGGCGGTTGCCCCCAGGATCCACAGCATCAGGCCGCAGGAGAGCAGGCGATAGGTTTTGGCTGGCAGATGGGCGCACTGCACCACCCAGAACAGAAAGATCATGGTAAGCCAGTTGACCAGCTCGAACCCCAGGCTGCTGGCATGGATCCGTTCGGCGGGGTAATGGGGCAGCAGGGTGAGATGGGTGGAGATGATGGTCAGCACCAGTATCCCCAGCAGGGCGCTATGGGCGCGGTGTTCTGCGTCAAAGTGGCGATAGCGGGTGACGCTGAGGTCGAGACGATCGGACTGCATGGTGTTCCTCGGATTGAGCCTGCCATCAGAGTGTCGAAAATGGCCCTCATCATGAATCTGTCGTGCCGTTTGTGGCGGCATGGCGTTCAGCCAGTGTAAACGGCGAGCAGGCCGGGCGCGATGATCATCACTTCGGCATGTGGGATAGCGCCTGATTTTGTGCATTTCTGGTGCGAGGGAGCCCGCTTGCCCTGTCACAGGGCGACCGGCCGTGGCTTAGCGCAACGCTCGCGCCATTTTGGTGCAAAAAGGAGTTTGTTTATATCTAATATCATGATTTAAATGGATTTTAACTTTTGGCCCACTTTATGCTTTTTACCATCAGGCGGTCATTTCTGGCCATCTGCGCCCGGCGAATCGAGGCTCGCGAGCAGTGGCCACAAGTTCAATCAAGGAAACGGAGCCGGTTTATACCGGTACGACAGGGAAGGAGAGTGCTCTATGGTCAAAAAATGGATGATGGCGGGTCTGCCGATACTGACGGCGTTGCTGGTGACCCCAAGTTGGGCCGATGAGGTCTCTCAGGTTCAGGCTGCGGTGGCACCGGTTGCCAGCGTAACGATCAACAAGGGTGACAACACCTGGATGCTGCTCTCGGCCGCACTGGTGATCCTGATGTCGATCCCCGGTCTGGCGCTCTTCTACGGCGGGTTGGTGCGTGCCAAAAACATGCTGAGCGTGCTGATGCAGGTCTTTACCCTGTTCTGCCTCATCTGCGTGCTCTGGGTCATCTACGGCTACTCGCTCGCCTTTACCGAGGGCAACAGCGTGTTCGGCTCCTTCAGCAAGGTGCTGCTCAAGGGGGTCACTCCTGACTCCATCGCGGCCACCTTCAGCAAGGGGGTCGGTATCAGCGAGTTCATCTATGTGGTGTTTCAGGGGGCCTTTGCCGCCATCACCTGCGGTCTGATCGTCGGTGCCTTTGCCGAGCGCATCAAGTTTGCTGCCGTGCTGCTCTTCTCGGTCATCTGGTTCACCTTTGCCTACATCCCGCTGGCCCATATGGTGTGGTACTGGGCGGGGCCGGATGCCTACACCAGCGCCGATGCGGCTGCCGCTGCAACCGCCACCGCCGGTTATCTGTTCCAGCATGGTGCGCTGGACTTCGCGGGCGGCACCGTAGTGCATATCAACGCCGCCGTGGCGGGTCTGGTGGGTGCCTATCTGGTGGGCAAACGTCTGGGCTACGGTCGTGATCCCATGACCCCCCACAGTCTGACCATGACCATGATCGGCGCCTCTCTGCTCTGGTTCGGCTGGTTCGGTTTCAACGCCGGCTCCGCGCTGGAAGCCAACGGTGTTGCGGCGCTGGCCTTTATCAACACCTGGGTCGCTCCGGCTGCGGCAGCCCTGTCATGGACGCTGGCCGAGTGGGTGATGAAGGGACGCCCCTCCCTGCTGGGTGCCGCTTCCGGTGCCGTCTCCGGTCTGGTGGTGATCACTCCGGCGGCCGGTCTGGTCGGCGTCGGTGGTGGTCTGGTGATGGGCCTTATCAGTGGCGTGGCGGGTCTGTGGGGCGTCCACGGTCTCAAGCGCCTGCTGGGGGCCGACGACAGTCTGGACGTGTTTGGCGTACACGGGGTGTGCGGCATTCTCGGTGCCCTGCTGACCGGCGTCTTTGCCAGCCCGGATCTGGGCGGCACGGGGGTGTGGGACTATGTCACCAATCAGGTTGCCGAGGGTTACTCCATTCTGGCGCAGGTGAAGATCCAGGCCATCGGGGTTGGCGTTACCATCCTCTGGTCCGGTGCCGTGGCGGCGATCTCCTTCAAGCTGGTTGACCTGGTGGTCGGTCTGCGGGTGAACGGCGATGCCGAGCGGGAAGGGCTGGATGTGACCACGCACGGCGAGAAGGCCTACAGCATGTAATTCCGAACGTCAGACAACAAAAAACCGCCGGTTCCGGCGGTTTTTTTATGGTGCAAGCGCGGTGGCGCGTTTAGTTCGAACTCTTAGTTCACGACGGCGACGTTGATGCTGCCGTTACCCTGGGTCATGCGGACACGGGCACCCGGGGTGAAGGTGGGGCTGGCTTTTTGCACTACCACGATGGCTTCGCCGTTCTCTTTCTTGATCTCCAGCTCGACGCCGTCGACCTGATTCATCTTGTTGCCGATGGCGTTACCGGCTGCGGCACCGGCGATGGCGCCGCCTGCGGCTGCGATATCGCGACCGGTACCACCACCGACGGTGCTACCCAGCAGACCGCCGACAACGGCGCCGCCGATGGTACCCATCAGGGAGTTCTCATCGGCCTGGATCTTGACCGGGCGGGTAGAGATGATGGTGCCGTAGCTGACGGTCTGAACCTGCTTGGCGCGGTCTTTGGTGTAGACATCGCCAGAGTAGACATCGCTATTGGCGCAACCAGTGATGGTGGTGGCGGCCAGCAGGGCAATAATGGTCATTCGTTTCAACATGATAGGCCTCCAAGGCTGAATAGAATTCAAACAATCAGTTTGATGAATTGAACTTTACTCCAAGCAAGCGGGACATGAAATCGGCAAAATGTAACCAATTATGCGTTCTGTAACCGCTTTTATCCTTGAATCGCAGCTGTATCAGTGAGCTTTTTGACCAGCACCAGCCGATCCTCGCCGGGGCCGAAGTAGTCGGCCACCTCTTCGACCAGTTGATAACCGAGCCGGTAGTAGAGGCGCTGGGCCGGGTTGGCGGGATCGACCGTGAGCCGCAGTTCGCTGATCTGCAGCCCCTCCATATTGGTCTCCATCTGACGCATCATCCGCTCGGCCAGCCCGAAACCACGCGCCTCGGGCAGCACCGCCAGCGAGAGTACCCACCCTTTGTCCCGCTCCTGACCAAAGCCACCCAGCACATAACCCACCAGCTGCCCCTCGTATTCGGCTACTAGCAGCAGATCGGGCCACAAGTCCATCGCCTGACGGAAGAAGAAGGCGGGATAGATATCTTCGCCAAAGACCTTGGCATCGATTTGCCAGATGGCGTGCATGTCGGTATGGGTCGCGGGGCGCAGCAGGGGCGGGTTGTGGTGCATCAAGGCGTCTCTGGTCAATATTGGCGAAAGGTGATGCCCTGGGTCTGTACCTTGCGATCGCTGCCACCGCGCCATTGGGCGGGGCGGGCCAGCTCGCGGACATCCAGAGCGGTATAGGCAATGTCGTGGTGAAACAGGCTCTCGGCGAGCGACTGGCGCAGGGCGAGCAGCCGCGCATCGTCGAGTTGCCAGCCGCTGACCAGTTCAGGCGCGCTTTCGTGGCGATAGAGCGCGAAGTAGTAACCAAGCCAGCGGGCCGGCAGTTTATGGATCCTGGCCTGGGTCAGCAACTGTCCTGCGCTGTATTGCTCGCAGGCTCCATACTCTTTGGCCAGGACCGCCGACATCGCCAGATAACGGCGCAGGGCCCGACGCTCACGAAAACGGGTAAACCAGCTCATCTTGTTTCTCCACTGTTCAAGGCAGACAAGGGGTCTGCGCCAGACAGCAAGATCTTAGCGGTTGAGTTCTGAATCCTGCATGAGCGATCAGGGGGGAAGCGGGCGGCTGTGAGGCAGTCTGGGTGCCTTGCGCCAGCCATCGAGCAGATGGCGGATGGCCAGCCAGGGGTGGCGCAGCAGCATGCGGGGGCCGCTCCAGCGCATCACCTGCTGGATCTGTTTGCGCATTGCCGGTGCGTAGCAGTGGATGTTGCAGTTGGCGCAGGTGGGTTTGTGACCGTGGCCGTAACGGCAGCGGGCGAGCCGCTGGTGGGCGAAATCCCGCAGCTTGCGACAGTGACGGCAGTGGGGATCCTGATGGTGGTGCTGGCAGTAAAGGCGGATCATGGCACTGACCGTCCGCTGCTCGCGCACCAGTCTGGGGTGAACGGTCGCCGCTTTGCCGGTGCTGGCGTGCGCGCCCCTTGCTGGGTTGGCTTGATGAATTTTCATGGTCGCCATTTTCCTGACCAGCCCGGGCAGGGTGTTGATACAGGTCAAAAGGGGGGACAAAAAAACAGGGCCCGCAGGCCCTGAGTTATCAGATGAGGCTGGTTGCCTGCTCCAGCCAGGCGAGATCCTCGCCTTCGAGCAGCGGGCTCAGGCGGCGGAACACCTCGGCGTGGTATTCGTTGATCCAGCGGAATTCGGCCGGGCTCAGCAGGCTGCGGTCGATCAGGCGGGTATCGAACGGTACATAGGTCAGACGCTCGAAGCCCAGCATCGGCAGCTCGCCACTCTGCTCCAGCTCGCTCACCACCACCAGGTTTTCGCAGCGGATGCCAAAACCATCTTCGCGGTAGTAGCCCGGCTCGTTGGAGAGCACCATGCCCGGTTGCAGCGCCACCATGTTCCCTTTCGGGGCGATGCGCTGGGGCCCTTCGTGGACGCTCAGGAAGTGGCCGACGCCGTGACCGGTGCCATGGTCGTAGTTGTAACCGGCTTGCCACAGCGGCATGCGGGCCAGCACGTCGAGCTGGATACCGGCGGTGCCGCGCGGGAAGCGGGCCTGATCCAGCGCGATATGACCCTGCAGAACCCGGGTAAACATCGCTTTCTGCTCGTCGGTCACCTCACCCACCTTGATGGTGCGGGTGATGTCGGTGGTGCCATCCATGTATTGGCCACCGGAATCGAGCAGATAGAGGCTGTCCTGACCAAAGGCACGCGGGGTGCCGTTGGTGTGGTGGTAGTGGCACATGGCGGCGTTGGGGCCAAGCGCCGAGATGGTGTCGAAGCTTGGCTCGACGTAGTGCTCCTGCTCGCGGCGGAACGCTTCCACCTGATCGGCCAGAGTGCCTTCATCCACCCCTTCAAATTCGCCGGAGGCAATAAGCCGATCCAGCCAGGCGAGGAAGCGGGTCATGGCCACGCCATCGCGCAGATGAGCGGCGCGCATGCCGGTCAGCTCGATCTCGTTCTTGCACGCCTTCGGCAACATGGTGGGGTCTTGGCCAGCCACCAGAATGGCGCCCGCCTCTTCCATGATGAGCTGGGTCCAGGCGTTGGCGCTGTCCGGATCGGCCAGCACCTTCTGCTGGTCTTCACCGATGCGCTGCAGCACGTCGCCCAGCTTGTCGATGGGGTAGACGGAGACATCCTGCCCCACGTGCTGGCTGAAGGCGAAGCAGTCGATCTTGTCGGTATCGACGAAGAAATCCATGGTGGTGTTGGCGTAGAGCACGGCAAAACCGAGCACTACCGGCAGCCGCTCGATATCGCGACCACGCAGGTTGAGCAGCCAGTTGATCGGCTCGGCCTGGGTCAGCAGCACGGCATCGAGGCCGCGCTTGCGCAGATCGGCGGCCAGCTGTTCGCGCTTGGCCTGGCTCGACTGGCCCGCCAGCTCTTCGCTGTAGAGGATGACCGGCGTCTTGGTCGGCTCGGGACGATCGCTCCAGTTCAGGTCGATGGGGTTCTGCTCGACCCGCACCAGCTCGATACCGCGCTCGGCCAGCACGGCCTTGGCGTTCTTGTACCAGGTCAGGCTGTGCAGACGGGCGTCGAAACCGACCCGGGTGCCGGAGGGCAGCTGCTCGGCCAGCCACTGCACATGGGGATCTTCAACCAGGTGGAGAAATTCGAACAGCTCGGACGGCGCCTGCATGCGGGCTTGCACCGTGTAGCGACCATCGACGAAGAGGGCGGCACGCTGGGCCATGATGATGGCGACGCCGGCGGAGCCATTGAACCCGGTGATCCAGTCCAGCCGCTCGGCGTAGGCGGGGATGTACTCGCCGAGGTGCTCATCATCATGGGGGACGATAAAGGCGTCCAACTCCTGCATGGCCAGCTCGGCCCTGACTTGGGCGACGCGGGTTTCAATTATCTCGAAATTATTCATGTCGTTAGTGCCAGATGGTTGCTTTATGAGTGTTCATTTCTTGTGGCCGCCAGCCAGGATCCGCTTGATCGACTGGCCTGCTGCCTCGATATGCTGCCTGAGCAGCACCACTGCTTCGTGCTTGCGCCGGGCGCGGCACAGCTCCAGCAGTTGGGCGTGTTCACGCTCCGCCTTGTCCACGCCATCGGTGGCAAAGAGCAGCTCGAAGCGGACATAGCGGTCACAGCTCAGATTGATCTGGGCGATCAGTTCAAGTGCCTGGGGGCGACCGGCTGCCTGATAGAGGGTGGCGTGAAAGCTGTGGTTCAACTCGGCCCAGTGTTCGATCTGGGTGCCTGACTCCAGGGCGTGATCAAACTGGGCGAGGATGGCCTCCGCCTCGGCGAAGGTGGCTTCCGTCATCTTGTCGACGGCGTGGAACAGGGTATCGGCTTCCAGCAGCGCTCGCAAATAAAAGAGCTCGTCGATGGCTGCGGCGTCCAGCATGGTGACGACGGCGCCGCGGTGGGCCTCGAATTTCACCAGCCCCTGTGCTTCCAGCTGCATCAGGGCTTCCCGCACCGGAATGCGGCTCACGGCCAGCTCCTTGGCGATGGCATCCTGACGCAGAGGGGCGCCGGCGGGGAACTCCCCACGGAGGATCCGGCCGCGGAGGTTTTCCATCACCATCTGGGTTCGGGTCTTGTAGGGTGGGGTCATGGTCGGGTCACGATTGGGCGTTACAAAATTGTATATTGTATAAAGTTTGGCTGAATCTACCCCGTCACACCCGGCATGGCAAGGTTTAGGGGCTCGCCGCGGCATGGCTGGCGGCGTTCGGAACTCCATAAAAACAAAAATGCCGGTCAGCGTGGCTGACCGGCATCATCATCGTTGAGGCGAAGGGGTCTGTTACAGCTGCGGACCTGCCGCTACCAGACGTTTGCCCTCGTCGTTATCAGTGAAGCGCTCGAAGTTCTTGATGAAGCGCTGGGCCAGATCCTGCGCTTTGGCGTCCCACTCGGCCTTGTTGGCGTAAGTGTCGCGCGGGTCGAGGATGGCCGGGTTCACGTCGTGCAGTGCAGTCGGCACTTCCAGATTGAAGATCGGCAGCACCTTGGTCTCGGCCTTCTCGATGGAGCCATCCAGGATGGCGTCGATGATGGCGCGGGTATCCTTGATGGAGATGCGCTTGCCGGTACCGTTCCAGCCGGTGTTGACCAGATAGGCCTCTGCACCTGCCGCTTCCATCCGTTTCACCAGCTCCTGACCGTACTTGGTCGGGTGCAGGGAGAGGAAGGCTGCGCCGAAGCAGGAGGAGAAGGTCGGGGTCGGCTCGGTGATGCCGCGCTCAGTACCAGCCAGTTTGGCGGTGAAGCCAGAGAGGAAGTGGTACTTGGTCTGCTCCTTGGTCAGCTTGGAGACCGGGGGCAGCACGCCGAAGGCGTCGGCAGTCAGGAAGATCACCTTGGTGGCGTGACCTGCCTTGGAGACCGGCTTGACGATGTTCTCGATGTGATAGATCGGGTAGGAGACGCGGGTGTTCTCGGTACGGGAACCATCATCGAAGTCGATGGTGCCATCGGCAGCAACGGTCACGTTCTCCAGCAGCGCATCGCGGCGGATGGCGTGGTAGATATCCGGCTCGGCCTCTTCGGAGAGCTTGATGGTCTTGGCGTAGCAGCCCCCTTCGAAGTTGAACACGCCGTGGTCATCCCAGCCGTGCTCGTCATCGCCGATCAGCTGACGCTTGGGATCGGTGGAGAGGGTGGTCTTGCCGGTGCCGGAGAGGCCAAAGAAGATGGCTACGTCGCCGTCCTGACCCACGTTGGCGGAGCAGTGCATGGAGGCAATGCCGCGCAGGGGCAGGAAGTAGTTCATCATGGAGAACATGCCCTTCTTCATCTCGCCACCGTACCAGGTGCCACCGATGAGCTGCATCTTCTCGGTCATGTTGAAGGCAACGAAGTTCTCGGAGTTGAGACCCTGCTCCTTCCAGTTCGGGTTGGTGCACTTGGCACCGTTCATCACCACGAAGTCAGGCTTGAAGGTTTTCAGCTCTTCATCGCTCGGGCGGATGAACATGTTTTTCACGAAGTGTGCCTGCCAGGCCACCTCGGTGATGATGCGTACGGCCAGGCGGGTGTCCGGGTTGGCACCGCAGAAGCCGTCGACCACAAACAGGCGCTTGCCGGAGAGCTGTTTGGTGACCAGCCCTTTCAGATGTGACCACACTTCGGGGGTAATCGCTTTGTTATCGTTTTTACCCTGGTCAGACCACCACACAGTATCCTGGGTAGTGGCATCTTTGACGATATATTTATCTTTCGGAGAGCGGCCGGTGAAGATACCGGTGTTGACGTTGACGGCGCCCAGTTCGGTGACGACGCCGCGCTCGAACCCTTCCAGGTCAGGGCGAGTCTCTTCCGCGAAAAGCTGCTCGTACGAGGGGTTGCGAACGATTTCCTGGCTGTTTTTGATGCCGTACTGGTCCAGTCCTAATTGTTGGGCCAGGGTGGGTTCTGCCACGATTGTCATTGTATTCTCCTGGGTTCAGAGGTTTGTAGGGTTCTATCTGACGTTCATCCTATCACTTAGGTGGTAGAGTTTAGCGATCGCCATCAAACTTTATAAAATAGGGTGTTTTTTTGTTATTAAAGTTAAAGGCGGGTTTTGCCCGCCTTTAATTAGTGTAACTTGTTTGCATCATTGCCGGGAGCCCTGCTGAACAGGGTTTCGACATCGATCCCATTAAATTGGTACTGGGCGCCGCAATAATCACAGTGCATGTCGATCTTGCCGAGCTCCTGCACCATATCCATCACCTCTTCCTTTTCTATCTGCAGCAGGGCCCCTTCACAGCGCTCGCGGGAGCAGGTGCAGCGGAACTCGACCGCCTGCGGATCGAACACCCGTACCTTGTCCTGATGGTAGAGACGGTAGAGGATCTCCTCGGCTTCCAGACCAAACAGCTCTTCATCCTTGATGGTGCTGGTGAGCTGGGTCAGGTGCTCGAAGTCGTTGCTGTGATCCTCGCTCTGGGCGGGCAGCTCCTGCAGCATGATGCCGGCGGCGCGCGGTTCGCCCTCGTGGTAACCGGTGCGGATCCACAGCTTGGTCGCCAGCTGCTCGGACTGGGCAAAGTAGTGCTCCAGACAGCCAGCCAGAGTGTCGGCGTCCAGCGCGATGATGCCCTGATAGCGTTCGCCCTGATCCGGCGTGATGGTGATGACCAGCTGGCCGTTGCCGATCAGGCTCTGCAGCTTGTTGTCGCTCGGCAGTTCGCCTTCAAAGCGGGCCACGCCGCGCAGCTGCTGGTTGTGGTCGCCGTTGATGACGGCCAGACGCACCGGGCCATCGCCCTGCAGCTGAACGGTGATGGAACCTTCAAACTTGAGGGTGGCGGTCAGCAGGCTGGTGGCGACCAGCAGCTCGCCCAGCAGTTTTTGCACCTGCACCGGGTAGTTCTGGGCTTCCACCACATGGCGGTAGGTGTGATCCAGCTGGACCAGCTCGCCACGTACTTCGTACTCTTCAAACAGATAGCGATACAGCAGATCTTGGTTGCTCATCATATGTTCCTGGGTTCTTCGGTGAGGTAAATCGGGCGGGCTGGGGTTGCTGCCAGCCCGGTATCAAATCGGGGTCGGTCAGTACTGTTTGACCTTGAGCAGCTGGCGCCGCTCCTGCTTGTCGGGGCGACGCTCCGGGCTCGGCGCAAACTGGCTGTTGAAGCGGCGCGCCTCGCTGTTTTCGGCCCGCTTTTTCAGGCTTTCGGCAGTCTCTTCATAGAGCTGCTGGGCGAGCGGTGCCGATTTGCGCTGATCGCTGATGGCCAGCACCCGCACTTCCCGCTCATCCTGCCCCTGCCAGAAGCGGATCAGCGCACCCACTTCCACCTGTTTGCCCGGTTTACTGCGCTGACCATTGTAGTGCACCTTGCCGCCGTCAATCTGATCCCGCGCCAGCGAGCGGGTCTTGTAGAAACGGGCCGCCCACAACCACTTGTCGAGACGAACCTCAAGGGCGCTTTCCGGATGATTGGCCATGAACCGGCTCCATAACGGGGAAAAGGGGTGGTCGATTATACCAGAGGCGGGCCGCTGGATAGAAACCGGCCGGCAGCGAAGGCGTGCCCCGCTGCTGTCCTGACCACGCAACATATGGGCAGTTTGCTGATTAACAAGGGAAAAGCGGGGGATCTGGCCGTAAGGGGTAGATTGCCTGCCATATGTTGCATAAAAGATGTCGCCCCTCGCGGGGCGCCATCGTTCAGTGCAATTGGCCGGTCAGGTCGGTGCTCAGAAGCGATCCTGCGGTTCGACTTTCTTCTCCTCCTTGCCTTCGCTGTGGGCGATGGCGGTGCGGATAAGGTCAACCCCGGCACGGATAATCAGCACCCCCATGTTGACCAGCTTGACGCAGACCCACATGAAGGTGATGAGCAGGATCAGCTTGAGCACGGTCTGGAACGCTTCCAGGAAGTTCTGCTCCAGCTGGGCGGTCAGGCCGTTGGCGCTGGTCATCAGCCAGGTGTAGACCTCGCGCACGAACGGGATGCGGCTTGGCATCTCCAGTACGTCCAGTGCCGCAGGCAGGGCCTGAAAGATGACGATGCTGCCGAACAGGATCAGGATGACACCGATGGCGATGCCGAGGAAAAAGCCGAACTGTCTCATGGAGGGCTCCAGCGGTTGCTGCATGACATTGAAGATAGCCGCCAATAGTAGGGAGTGCCCTCGCTCATCGCAATCTTCCCGGTGCGGCCATCATGGCCGGATCAGCGCTGAACAGGCCGCCAGCATTGCCCAACTATCTGATTTCTGGGAGGCTTGTCGCCATTGTGCATAGGGAAAGCAAATTGATGTCGAGAACCCTCTTTTTACTGTTGCTGGCGCTGTTTGCCGCTTTGCCAGCCCTGAGCGCCGAACCGACGGCGGCAGTCTGCGCCATCCGCCATCAGGATCAACTGCTGCTGGTGCAGGATCGCATCTCCTCCCGCTACAGCCTGAGCGGCGGCTACATAGATGGCGATGAGCGCCCCGAGCAGGCCGCGCTGCGCGAGCTGTATGAAGAGACCGGTCTGCGCGGGGAAGTCGTCGCGGATCTTGGCCGCTGGCAGAAAGCGCAGGTCTTTGCCTGCCGTACTCTGGAGCCTATCGTCGCCCAGCAAGATTCCGATTTTGTCTCGCTGCTGAAGGCCCCCAATCTGGGCGGGGAGATCCTCAACGCCCGCTTGATTGCGGTGGACAAGCTGCCCCGCGCGCAGCGCCGCTTCCCGGAGCAGCTCGACTGGCTGCAAGCCCGGCTTGGCGAGCTGCCCGAGAGCGAGGTGCGCTGGCAGGCCGATTTCGTGGCGCAGGGCAATGCGCTGCATCGGACCGAGATCCCGCTGATGATGCGTCTGCAACAGTGGCTGGGGCCCGATGTCTGGTGGCTGTCGGTCAGCAATCTGTTTGGTTCAGGCGGCTTTCAGCTTGCCCTGATACCTTTGCTGCTCCCGCTGCTGGGGTGGCCGCGGCTGCGCCAGCTGCTCTTTGCCATGCTCTGGCTCGGGCTGCTGGTGCAGGCGAGCAAGGAGGGGATCGGCTGGTCGCGCCCCTTCCATCTGCAACCTGAACTGGCGACTCACAGCGCCCAGGGCTTTGGCATGCCGAGCGGTCACACCGCCTCGGCCCTGCTGTTCTGGGGGGCGCTGCTTGGCTGGCTCTGGCCTGCCCGGCGCGGGCTGGCTTACTCGCTGGCGCTGCTGCTGGCCCTCACCACCGGTCTGGCGCGGGTCTGGCTCGGGGTGCACTTTATCTCCGATGTGGCGGTTGGCCTGCTGATTGGCGCCTTGCTGCTGGCGGTTCGCCCCTACTGGCGGCTGGATCAGCGCGCTTCTGCCTGGGGCTTGCTGATCGTCGCCGCACTGGTTTGCGCTGGCCTGAGCCAGTCGGCCCATCTGGCCGGGATCGGGCTGGCGGCGCTGGGCCTCTGGCTCGGGGGGCGGGTCACGCTGGTGCGCGACGGATATTCCCCGTGGCTGACCGGCGCCGTGGTGCTGGCGGGCATGCTGCTGATGGTGGCGGGCGCATGGGCATTGCCGCTGTTGACCAGTAGTTCGCTCACTATCCTGCTTGGTCAGTTTGCGCTCTTTTTCGGGCTGGGGCTCTGGTTGAGCGCTGGCCTCTGGTGGATACTATCTCTCTTGAAACAAGACTCTCGACCCAGGGGCGGATGCCCTGACAGGGAAACCCTATGAACATGAAAAAAGTGGATTTGGCCAAGATAACCCTGGGGGTGCTGTTTCTCAGCATCCTGATTATCTCCTGTTTCTTGGTGCTGCAGCCCTTCCTGCCTGCACTGGTGTGGGCCACCATGATCACCATCGCTACCTGGCCGCTGATGCTGATGGTGCAGCGGCTGTTGTGGGGCAAACGGTCGCTGGCGGCCCTCTTTATGACGCTGGTGCTGCTGCTGATGTTCGTTATCCCGCTCTTTATGACGCTGGCCAATGTGGCGGAGAAGGCGCCCATGCTGATCGAGCTGGGCACCAATATCAGCCAGTCGCCGCCGCCCGAGCTGCTCTGGCTGCAACAGATCCCGCTGGTGGGTGACAAGCTCTACGGCTTCTGGCAGCAAATTCTGGCGAGCGGTGGTCAGGTGCTGTTTGCCAAGCTGGCTCCCTACTTTGGCCAGACCGCCCGCTGGCTTGCCGCTCAGGCGGGCAATCTTGGGCTGCTGTTCGTTCACTTCCTGCTGACCGTCGGCATCTGCGGCCTGCTCTACCACTCCGGTGAAGTGGTGGCGACCGGCATTCGCCGCTTTGCCCACCGTCTGGCCGGGCAACGGGGCGACAACGCTACCGTGCTGGCCTCCCAAGCGATCCGTGCCGTGGCCATGGGCGTGGTGGTGACCGCGCTGGTGCAATCCTCGGTGGCCGGTATTGGCCTGCTGATTGCCGGTATCCCCTACGCCATGGTGCTGGTGGTGGTGATGTTCCTGCTGATCGTCGCCCAGATCGGCCCCTTCCCGGTGCTGCTGGCCTGTATCGGCTACCTCTACTGGAGCGGCGACACCACCTGGGGCACCTTCCTGCTGGTCTGGTCACTGTTTGCGGGCACCATGGACAACTTCCTGCGCCCCTTCCTCATCAAGCGCGGCGCCAACCTGCCGCTGATCCTCATTCTGGTGGGGGTTATCGGTGGCTTGCTGGCGATGGGGATCATCGGTCTGTTTATCGGCCCCGTGGTGCTGGCGGTGGGTTACACCCTGCTGGATGCCTGGATCAAGGAAGATGACCAACCGGCGACTGCGGCAGTTGAAGCGCCCAAGGCCGAGTGATGGTTCGGTAACAAGACGATTCAGTCTCCATCTATGATGCAAAGAGCCGCCCGGTGTGAACTGGGCGGCTCTTTTGTTTGTGGTGATCGTGGTTTATGGCGATCGAGTCAGATTGGTTGATCCTTGCCAGCCTCCATATCCCACATATGACCGTCTCATGTAGGTTCGATTAGCGAAGCGTAATCGGACGATCGAGATGCTGCTGTTCCGGTTCTATCCATAAGTCGGCGGTGACCCGTCAGAGGGGGAATACGGGTGACTTATGGCGGTAAAGCAGACCGGATAAGCGGTATAAGCTGAATTTATGGGTTTGTGTTAAATGACCCAGTTTTTGCTTATACCGACACCTATCCAACCCCCACGCCACGATTTGGCCCGTTACAAGCCAGCCACAGGTAATGGCCGATCCGTGCCAACCCGTATGCAACTCGTGTTACCGACTATGCCGGTTTGATTAGCGAAGTCAGATTGGAGGATCGAGATGCCGCCATCCCGGTATTTCCGTGAATCAGCGGCATCTGGCAGAGGGGGAATCGGGTGGCCGTTATAGCGGGGGAATGGATTTACGCGAATGTCCGATTACGCCTGACGGCTAATCGAACCTGCGGGCTGGAATTCATGAACAGTTGGAATATGCAATAATTGCGTCTTGAACGGGGTAGAGGGCTACCCTGCCAAACAGAGCTCCCATCCAACAAACATAAGCCGAATCTGGGTTGAACACAGCGGACAAGAAACAAGAGATGAGCATTCACTACCGCCCGGCGGGCACACAGGATATCGAAGACATAGCTGCCCTTATGTTGGCAAATACCGCCGCACAGGGGGGGCAGTTGACCGGAGAATTTCCACCAGCGCTGATTGCTGAATGGCTGGCAGCAAACCGGCAACACAATATGCCTATCATGCTGGCATTTGATGAGGAGGATCTAGCAGGCGTACTGTTTACCAGCGTGCTAGGTTGGACCGAGTCGCCGGTGGTGCAGGCCATGCTGGCACAGCACCTCCCAAACGCCAACGAGTACCTGTACGGCCCGGTATGCATTGCCGATAATCAGCGCGGCAAGGGAATCCTGCCTGGATTGTTTGCCCAAGTACAAGCAGCATTGCCGGGCAAAAAAGCTCTACTGTTTATCAAAACTGACAATATCGCCTCCATCAAAGCCCACGCCAAAATGGGTATCAGGGAGCTGACGCGCTTTCACTGCAATGGCTGGGATTATCTTGTGCTGCAGGAGGTTTAGTCTTGTCGCAGTAAGTGATGAAGTCGCATGAGAAGTCTGTCACCCTACGAATAGCACGGCAAAGAACCCGACACAGAACTAGAAAAAAGCCTTTAAACTCCTCCACTTTCCTATCAATGTCATGCTGCTTTGTGTGCGCTGGTATCTGGCCTACTATGGGTCTTGTACTGGCTTGGCCAGCAATTTGCCGACGGCGAACCCGACCGGAAGGAGGGCGGGCTTGCCACCCTCTGAGGCAGGTCACTGAATCTGCGGGGAGGGCGTGGTTAAATGGTCGGCTCACATCTTGCCGGATATTGCTGTGACCATGCCATCTG
The DNA here is from genome assembly GCF_963878195.1 of Aeromonas sp. HMWF016. Classification (NCBI taxonomy): domain Bacteria; kingdom Pseudomonadati; phylum Pseudomonadota; class Gammaproteobacteria; order Aeromonadales; family Aeromonadaceae; genus Aeromonas; species Aeromonas sp. HMWF016. The sequence continues at coordinate 42,764 of NZ_CAWNWX010000102.1, read as the reverse complement.
ACCTTCAGCCGCTGCTCGCTTGGCCTGACTATCTGCAGGCATCCTGGCTGCGCTGCGCCCACCAGACCAGCGCTACCCTCTGGCATCCACCCCACAGCGCCAAGGGGCAGACCTTGCAGAGCCTGCGCCAGCGCAAGCGCGACCTGCTCACCACCGGCGAGATGGCCCTTGAGGATCTCTACGAATTTATGGAGGGGCGCCCCTGCGCCCTGCTGCTCACCGACGAGAGCGGCTGCCTGCTGGCTCAGACCGGCCACCCCGACACCCTGCGCGAACTGGCGGCGCTGGGGTTTGGCCCCGGCGCCTTTTTCAGCGAGGGACGCATCGGCACCAATGCCATCAATCTGGCGGCGCTGGAGGGAGTGCCGCTCTGCGTCAGCGGCCCCCAGCACTTCAACCAGACCCTTCACCCGTGGCACAGCTGCGCCAGCCCGGTTTACAACAGCAATGGCCGTCAGGTCGCCATCATCGCCCTGATCTGCAAGGTGGAGGAGGCGAGCGCCGGGGATCTGGCGCTCACCGTCAGCGCCGGGCGCGAGCTGGCCCATCTGCTGCAGATGGAGACCCTGATGCAGGAGTCCCAGCACCACCTGAGCGAGCTTTACGCCCTGCTCGACGGCATGGATGACGGGGTGCTGGCCTGGGATCCGCAGGGCCGACTGCGCTACCTCAATGCGTTGGCGGCACACCGGCTGCGGCTCGATCCGGCGCTCTGTCTCGGTCAGCCGCTGGAGCAGCACCTGCTGCTGCCCCAGCGGTTGCAGCTCGCCATCAAGGGGCAGACGCCGCTCAGCCATGTGGAGGTGACGCTGGAGCGACTCGGCGCTCAGGAGGGGGAGTTCATCAATGCGCTGGTGAGCCTCAAGCCGCTGCCGGGGCCGGAGGGGGTCAGCTTTATCGCCCTGCTGCACCCGGTCGATCGGCTGCGGGCCATTCACCAGCTACGCCAGACGGTGCCCGAGCTGTCGGCGTTGGTGGGGGAGTCGAGCGCCATGCGCAAGCTGCTGCGCTACGCCCGGCAGGCGGCCCAGAGTCAGGGGCCGATCCTGCTGCGCGGCGAAGAGGAGGTGGGTAAGGCCCAGCTGGCGGAGGCGATCCACTTTGGCAGCGAACGGGCCGCCGGGCCGCTCATCACCCTCAACTGCAAGGCGCTGCCGAGCGAGCGGATGGCGCTGGAGCTGATGGGTTCTGACGAAGCGGGACAGGAGCGGGCGGGCAAGTTCGAACTGGCCCACGGCGGCACGCTCGTGCTGGAGCAAGTGGAGTGCCTCTCTGCCCCCATGCAGGCGGCGCTGCTGCAACTGCTCAAGACCGGCCGCATCCAGCGCTTTGATTCGGCCCGCATCCTGCCACTCAAGGTGCGGATCATCGCCACCAGCAGCGCCCCGCTGGAGCAGCTGGTGCAGGAGGGGTTGTTTGGCCGCCAGCTGCTCTATGCCTTGCAGGCGTGCGAGCTGTGGCTGCCGGGGCTGCGGGAGCGCGCGGCGGATCTGCCGGGCCTTATCAGCCAGCAGTTGGCGGCGCAGGGGCGCGAGCCGGTGCGCCAGTTCAGTCCGGCGGCCCTCGATTGTCTGCTCGCCTATCCCTGGCCCGGCAATCTGGGGGAGCTGCGCAGCGCGGTGGAGCATGCGCTGCTTCATTCCGGTCAGGGGCCGATCCCGCCCGAGGCGCTGCCCGCCGCCATTCGGCACGGCTATCAGCAGGTGGCGGACGAGGTGGTGGGGCAACCGCTGCTCACGCTGGCGGAGCTGGAGCGGCAAGCCATCCTTCGCTGCGCTCACGCCTGCAAGGGGCAGGTGAGCCAGATGGCCCAACATCTCGGCATCAGTCGCACCACCCTGTGGCGGCGGCTCAAACTGCTCGAAATCGATCCCGCCGACTATCACGGCTGACGGCGACCCGTCGCCAACTGGCCCGCAGAAAACGAAAAGGCCCCGCAGATGTGGGGCCTTGTTATATGGCAAGGTCAGTCGTGGTGCAGTTACAGCCCCAGCTGGTGGGCGGTGACGATGGCCGCCAGAACATCCTCGGCGGTGACCTTGAATGGCATATTGTGGATGGTCTCGCCCTCGGCGGTGGAGGCTTTGGCCACCTCCATCAGGCGCGTCATGTCCAGCTCCTTGACCCCCATCATATGCAGGTTGGTTGGCAGGCCCACCGAGCGGCAGAAGCCCAGCACTGTCTCGATCTCCGCCATCGGGGCATTCTCCAGCACCAGCTGCACCAGGGTACCGAACGCCACTTTCTCACCGTGGTAGAGGTGGTGACACTCGGCCAGCTGGGTCAGGCCGTTGTGGATGGCGTGGGCGGCGGCCAACCCGCTGCTCTCGAAGCCGATACCGCTCAGGTAGGTATTGGCCTCGATGATGTTCTCCACCGCCTTGGTGCAGAGCCCCTGTTCCACCGCCAGCTTGGCCTTGTAACCATCGGCCAGCAGGGTTTTGTAGCAGAGCTCGGCAATGGCCTGCGCCGCCAGCGTGGAGGCGCCCCCGGCCATGGTCTGGCTGCCGGAGACCTTGTTGGCGCGCGCCTCGAAGTAGGTGGAGAGCGCATCCCCCATGCCGGAGACCAGCAGCCGCACCGGGGCGCGGGAGACCACGCCGGTATCCATGATGACCATGTTGGGGTTGGTCGGGATCATCAGGTATTCGCTGAACTGCCCTTCCGGGGTATAGATGACCGCCAGCGCGCTGGTGGGGGCATCGGTGGAGGCGATGGTGGGCACTATGACCACCGGCACCTTCTGGTAGAAGGCGACCGACTTGGCGGTATCCAGCGTTTTGCCGCCGCCGATGCCGATGATGACGTCAAACGGCGTCTGGTTGTAGCGGGCAAGCAGGCGGTCGATCTCGGGGCGGGAGCACTCGCCGTTGAAGCAGTCGAACTCGGGCTTGATGCCCGCGCCGTGGAAGCTGGTGGCCACTGTATCGCCCACCAGCTTGGTGACGAAGGCGTCAGCCAGAATAAGCGGCTTGCTGCCGAGCGCCTTGACGTAGTTGCCGATATTGGCGAGGGCCCCGTTGCCTTGCACGTATTTGCTGGGGCTGATGATAATGCGGTCCATATTTTATCCCTCTCTCTAGTTCATAAGACTTCTTTTGAAACTAACAGGGGCGAAGGGGCGGCAGGGCCGGGGACTCCTTCGTCTTTACTTGCACAACAGTGGAGCTGCACAGGCTCAGCGAGCGAGTGCAGCACTTTGAACCAGTGGCGTCAGTCGCCGAAGCGCTCGTCGGCCAGCTGCTGGAAGCAGGCCAAGGCGGCGTTGGCATCCTCGCCGCGTGCCAGCAGGGTGAGTTGGTCGCCCTGACGCACGTTGAGCATGGCGAGCCGGGTCAGGCTGCGGGGGTTGGCCTCTTTATCCCCTTTTTGCAGCTTGAGCTCAGCGGCAAAGGGCTTGAGGGCGGCCACCAGTCGGGCGGCGGGGCGCACATGCAGGCCGTGGGGGTTATCCACCACCACCTCGCAGTGCAGCCAACCATCGTCGGCAACGGGGGCCGTCTCGGTAGCGGCCTGCGCCGCGCTGGCTGGCAGCATCGCCTGTTTCGGGCCCAGCGCGCCGAGTGCCTCGGCGGCCACCTCGTCCAGCGTCAGGCCGGAACCGGCCGCCACCACGGCGGCCAGAGTACCCTCGACCAGCGGGGCGGGGCAGAGCCGTACCCTCGCGCTCAGCTCCGGGGGCAGTAGTTCGAGGGCGGTTTCGGCGCTCAAGAGGGCGCTGCCCAAGTCCATCAGCACCAGCACACCGCTGCCGTCATCCGCCTCTTCAATCGCACTCATCACCGCGATGGCATCGGTGCCTATGGGGTGGTCGGGGTCATCGACCCCGGCCGCCAGCAGCAATCGGGCCGGGCTGCCGAGCTGGTCGGCCAGCGCTTTCAAGCCGGCCGCCAGTATGGCGCTGTGAGAGACAACTACGATTCCGATCATGTCACAACCTCGCTCTGTCACGCAGGGCGGTCAGCAGCAGCAGGGTCGAGGTAGCCCCGGCATCCTGATGGCCGATGCTGCGCTCGCCAAGATAGCTGGCGCGCCCCTTGCGGGCCTGCATCTGGATGGTGGCCTCGGTACCGGCTGCGGCGGCTGCTACTGCCTTATCCAGCGCTTCGTTGAGGGGCAGCTCTTGCTGCTGCGCCTGTTGCAGGGCGGCCAGTGCTGGCCACCAGGCATCGCACATGGTCTTGTCACCCGGCTCGGCACGGCCGCGGGAGACGATCCCCTCGACCCCGTCGCTCAGCATTTTGCACAGCTGGCTGAGGCTCAGGCTCTGGCAGGCGTCGGTACTGGCCGCCGCCCGGATAAAGAAGGTGCCGTAGAGCGGGCCGCTGGCGCCGCCGACCGAGGAGAGCAGGGTCATGCCGGTGGTTTTCAGTACCTGCCCGATATCCTTGTCCGCCACCGCGGGCAGCTTCTCGGCCACTTTAGAAAAGCCGCGCTGCATGTTGAGGCCGTGGTCGCCGTCGCCGATGTCGGTATCCAGCGCGGTGAGGTAGTCACGCTGCTCGGTAAAGATGTGTTCGCAGTCGAGCAGCCAGTTGACGATGTGATGCTTGCTTAACATGGGTTCTCCTTAGCAGCCGCGACGCAGGGCGGGGGTGTGAACGGGGGCATCCCACAGGGTCATCAGCTCGTCATCCACCTTGAGCAGGGTGATGGAGATGCCGGTCATGTCGAGGGAGGTGCAGTAGGGGCCGATCAGGTTGCGCACCAGATGGATGCCCGCCTCTTCGCACAGGGTGGCGAGGCGACCATAGACGCCATAGAGCTCGGAGATGGGGGTGCCGCCGAGGCTGTTGACCAGCGCGATAACCCGATCGCCCGCATTCAGCGGCTCGATAAAGGTGTGCTCTTCCTGCCAGCTGCCGCTGGTGCGATCCCAATGGCGCAGGGTGCGGCCATAGGGGGTGTTGTCAGCAAGCTCGCTGAACATATCGTCCACCAGGGTATTGAGGTCGGTGAAGGGGCGACGCTCGATGCCCGGTTCGCCGTGGATACCGACGCCGAACTCCAGCTCGTTGTCGGCCAGAGTGAAGGAGGGCTTGCCAGCGGCAGGGACGGTGCAGGCGTGGGTGGCAACGCCTATGGTGCGGCTCTGGTTGTTGATGCGACGGGCCAGCGCCTCGCAGCGGGTCAGGTCATAGCCCGCTTCGGCAGCGGCCCCCACCAGTTTTTCGCACAGCACGGTAGTGGCAACGCCACGGCGACCGGCGGTATAGAGGCTGTCTTTGACCGCCACGTCGTCATCGATCAGGGCGAAGCCCACTTTTACACCATCGCCGTGCAGCAGCTCGACCGCGGTTTCGAAGTTGAGCACGTCGCCGGTGTAGTTCTTCACCAAAAACAGCACGCCCGCGCCGCCATCAACGGCCTGACCGCACTCGTACATCTGATCCGGGGTGGGGGAGGTAAAAATCTCGCCGGGGCAGGCGCCATCCAGCATCCCCTTGCCCACCAGACCGCCGTGCATCGGCTCGTGGCCGCTGCCACCGCCGGAGACCAGCGCCACCTTGCCCATCACGGGGGAGTCGGCGCGGGTGATGTAGTGGGGTTCGATACGTACCTTGAGCTCGGGGTGGGCGGCTGCCATTCCCATCAGTTGTTCACGGACCACGGCATCGACGGCATTGATCAGTTTCTTCATGGCTCACTCCTTGGCTTGCCACCGCACGGGTGGGCAAATGGTTGATGGATCCAGTCTAACGACAGAAAAAAGGATAAAAATGACGGTCTGTTCGGTTCGGATTTGAAACAGGATTAGGTGCGTTGGCGTTTCAATCTGAAACGACACGGGGCAAACGGGCGGGAAACTGTTAGCGGCCTCACAGCTATGAAAAAGGGCCCCGCAGGGCCCTTCGCTATCACCGGAATAAACGGACGGGTTAGATGGCCCAGCCACCGGCATAGAAGATCACCAGCGCCACGGCGATGATGACGGTGCCGATGTTCAGCTTCTTCCACTCGGCAGCAAACAGGCGGCCGATGACCAGCGCCACGAAGCCCAGCATGATGCCGGTGACGATGTTGCAGGTCAGTACGATGAAGACGGCGCACAGCATGCCAGCGAGGGCATCGACCGAATCGCTGAAGTCCAGCTTGGTGACGTTGCCCAGCATCAGCAGACCGACGTACATCAACGCCGGTGCGGTGGCATAAGCCGGTACCAGATAGCTCAGCGGGGAGAGGAAGATCATCAGCAGGAACAGCACGCCGACCAGTGCAGCGGTCAGACCGGTCTTGCCACCGGCAGCGGTGCCTGCTGCAGATTCGATGTAGACGGCTGCCGGAGCACCACCGACGGCGCCCGCCACCATGCTGCTGACGGAGTCGGCAGTCAGGGCCTTGCCGCCGCTGATGATGTGGCCACGTTCGTTGATGAGGCCTGCTTGGCCGGCCACGGCACGGATGGTGCCGGTGGCGTCAAACACGGCGGTCATCACCAGAGCCAGCACGGTCGGAATCACCACCGGATTGAGGGCTCCGAGCAGATCCATGCTACCCACCAGTGAGCCCTTCTCGCCAGTCAGGCTCGGCATGGCGAAGAAGCCCTGCCATGTCACTTTCGGGTCGAAGATAAGGCCGAGGATGGAGATGGCGATAATCACCATCAGGATGCCGCCCGGCACCTTGCGACGCTCCAGACCGAAGATGGCAGCCAGACCCAGCACCGTCATGATGACCGGGAAAGCGGTCACTTCACCCAGTTGAACCGGCAGACCGGCCCCTTCGTTCTTGATCACCATGCCGACGCCGTTGGTGGCGATCAGCAGCAGGAACAGGCCGATACCGATACCGGTGCCGTGGGCGATGCCGGAGGGGAGGTTGTCCAGGATCCACTGGCGCACGCCGGTGACGCTGATCAGGGTGAACAGCACCCCCATCAGGAAGATGGCGCCGAGGGCGACCGGAATGCTTAGCCCCTGACCCAGTACCAGACTAAATGCGGTAAAGGCGGTGAGGGAGATGGCGCAACCGATGGCCATCGGCAGCTTGGCCCACAGCCCCATCAGCAGGGAGCCGAAGGCGGCGATCAAACAGGTGGCCACAAACACCGGGCCCTGCTCAAAGCCGGCAGCACCCAGCATGTTCGGCACCACTATGATGCTGTAGACCATCGCCAGGAAGGTGGTCAGCCCCGCGACCAGCTCCTGACGCACGCTGCTGCCGCGTGCAGAAATGGAAAAATAAGAGTCCAGAAAGCCGCCAGTCCCTGTTTGGGCGGCCATATCTTGCTTTGCCATAACTAATCCTGAAAGTGTGAAGGAAATCGTTTGCGTTGGTGGCGCGCAAAATAGCAAGAATCTGTGACAAAAGCAGCGAATAACTGGAATTTTTCCTCAAGATCTCTGCATGAGAAGCCATTCGAAGCTTGTTTAGAGACTCAATTGATAAGAGGCAGCGAAAAACAGATCGGAGATGGGGAGGGACGGGGAGGAGATGGCCGCGAGCAGATAGCAAAAAACCCGCCTTGGCGGGTTTTTTCATTCAGACCGGACAGTTGCCCGGGCGTGAATTACAGAGCTACTACGTTAGCAGCAGCCGGGCCTTTCTGGCCTTGCTCGATGGTGAACTCAACGCGCTGACCTTCGTCCAGGGTTTTGAAACCCGGGGTCTGGATGGCGGAGAAGTGAACGAACACATCTTTGCTGCCATCAACCGGGGAGATGAAACCAAAACCTTTCTCGGAGTTGAAGAACTTAACGGTACCAGTCACTTTAGACATAATAATTTCTCTTAAATTTAGTGTTAGAAATGCCATAAAATGGCAAATTTGATTTTTCGTCAGCAATACGTATGGGAAGCACTAAAGAAGGAGAATTATTCGTCAAGCATCATCGAAACAATACTTGCACTAATCACTGCTTTACTAAAATGACTGCCTAACATAATCAGGACTGAACTGCCGAACTATCGCTAACGATTAGAACACGCACTCTTTTTTAAAGCAAATGTTATCTCGTTCTTAACGTTTTATCGTGAATTTAACCTGGTGCAGTAAAAAATAAATATGATGTATATCAACCAGATGGGCGCAGCCTTTGCGCTTTTTCATGGAAAAATAATTTTCCCCGGATGGTGTGGTAAGCAAAGTGACGGCGTAAAACGACGGCTCTTGGTGGGATCAAAAATAATATTCCCGTTTGGGGATTATCAGTCTCTTGCGAGACACAAAAAAGCCGCCTCGCACAGGGCGAGGCGGCTCTTGCATCAGAATCCGGATTGCTTAGCGTTTGCTGCGAAATTTGTTGCTGACCGAATCTATCCAGCTGAACGTTTCTGGCGATGTCTGATTCTTGGCGCGTTCTTTGGCTTTCTCACGCGCCAGTCTGGATGCCGTCTTGGCTGCTTCGGCGCGATCTGCCACGATTTTCAGGCGCCCCTCTTCGCGGATCCGGTTGCGCTCGCCATTGGTCAGCTGGTGATCGGCATTGGCTTGTGCCTTTTGCAACATCAGGGCTATCTCGGCCTTTTCGGCCTCGGTCAGATCTTTCATTTCCAGCTTTTTCATGGCGCGCTCCAGCGGCAGGGTGTCAGCCACCCTAACACAGTTGTCATATCACACCCCCATGCAATCGCCGTTATGCCGAACAAAGACTTAATTGTGTGACTTCGCCGGATGTTCGCAGTCTTTTCCTGCCCGTTTGCCCCATTTCAGCTGAGAGTGAGCTGCGCTTCTGTCAGTGCCTCATCCGGTTCGACATGGATCAGCACGATGGCGTGGGGCAGCTCTGCCATGATGGCGTGCTCGATGCGATCACAGATATCGTGGGCTTCACCAATGCTCATCTCGGGCGGCAGGGTGAGGTGAAAGTCGATATGGCGGCGACGGCCGGCACGGCGACTGCGCAGGTCGTGGAAGCCGCTGGCGTTCGGACAGCATTCGGTGATGATGCGGCTGGTCATGGCCAGCTCTTCCGGGCTCATGCTCTCGTCGATCAGGGGCTGGAAGGCCTCATTGAGCATGCTGATCGCCTCTCTGACGATAAACAGGGCAACCCCGATGGCGACCAGCGGGTCGAGTATGGCGAGAGAGTGGCCAAACAGACCGGCCAGCCAGATCCCGCCAAGGCCGACCGCCACGCCAGCGGAGGTGAGCACATCCGCCTTGAGATGCAGAGCGTCAGCCGCCAGTGCAACCGACTCCTCTTCCCGGGCCACCTTGTAGAGGTAGGCAGAGACGCCGCTGTTGACCAGCGCCGAGATGACCATTACCAGCACACCCCAGCCGATGCTCTCGATGGCGGTTGGTTGCAGGATTTTGTCGACCGCCTCGAAGATGATCCAGCCCGCGGCGAGCAGGATCAGCAGCGCTTCGATGACGCCGGAGACGTTCTCTATCTTGTCGTGACCATAGGGGTGGCGATCATCGGGAGGCAGATCGGATTTTTTCACGGCGAACAGGGCGATCAGGGCGGCTACCAGATCCATGGCGGAGTGGATGGCCTCCGAGATAATACTGACCGAGCCGCTGGCAAATCCGGCCACCAGTTTAATGGTGATCAGGCTGATATTGGAACAGACCGATACCATGGCTGCTCTGGTTTTTCTGCTCATGAGACTATTTCCTGAATAAATAGCTGACTTTCCGATGTGGCCGGCCATTATATAGAGTTGTTCGAAAATAACCTATTCAGGGTTGTAACTTCATGTTTCCGGTGATATTGAGAATGCTTATTAAAATTGTGGCGCTTAAATGCATTGAATATTTATAAGTAAGTTCCTTCTCTGCCTGGTTTTATTATTCATCCATTTTTCATGCGGTTGTTCTGAGAATATCAGTGGAACAACATTTAATAATGCGAATAACTCTTTTTTGGTCTTTCATGCCGGCCCTATTCCCCTGTCTGGAACAGGGGATTTATGAGACGGAGAATGAGGCTGGATCCGGACGCATATGGGGGGTATGCTGGGTCTGGTGATGGTCAGGTGCCATCGCATATAGCGTACTGAAGTTGATGATTCGGATGACATGCTGGCTCCCTTGAGGAACCAACTGTCTGGGTAACATTTTTGGAGTTTGATGATGAGTAACAAAGAACATCACAACGGCAAAGATGCCAAGAAAAAACCGCAGATGTCACTGAAAGAGAAACGCGAAGCCAAACGTCAGAAAGCAGAACTGAAAAACGGCAGCGCAATGAAGTAACGCTCCCTTACTGCTGTTCCTTAGGAGCCAGTACAAAGCCAGCCTGTGATGGGCTGGCTTTTATGTTTCCGGCCCGCAGACAATGTCGCGATTATTCCCCCTGAAACAGCAACCCTTTGATATCCATCCCTGACGGGAAATAAATCGTTTTTCTCCAGAAAAGTGACTGCTGCGATCTGGATATAAAAAAGCCCTGATTAATCAGGGCTTTTTTAATCTTGCGACGGCTTAGAACGGTTAGATTTACCTGATACATCACGACTGAGTGAACTATGTGACAATAACTGGCTGCATGCAAAAGGATTTGAGCGCTTAAATGTCCAATTGGATACATGAGATGTAATGTTTTTTGTCAAATATCTCATAACATGCCCTGTTAAACATTACATTGTGGTCAGCGACCACTGAGTAGATGGAGCCGCCACAAAACCAAGTTTGGCATGGAGCAATTCTGTTTTTGTTAGATTGCCTGCTGCCTCTCAATCTCGGCCAGTAAGTTCTGGACTAACCCAGCAGCAAAACGCTGACGACCAACAAGCTCATCTTCGTCTTCGCCATCTTCACCATAGAAGTGAGCGTAGGCAACAGCCCCCACCTTCTCATAGCCTTCACCATGCTCGTCATCCCCAAAACGCCTAGCGAGCGCCGCGAACCCATCTTTCAAGGCCTCTGGGTGCTGTTTTGAACGAATGCGCTGAACGAATAGGGCGGCGACTTCCTCTATCGAGCCTGAGTATTTGAGCACATGAATTAGGTCGGCGGCATCCTTCCTCTCCTGACGTTGATCCAGGGCCAGTGCTTTCAAAATCACAAATGCTGGCACATCTGCAAATCGCACGATATCTACTGATAGACCACCACCATCCAGAAGTTGGGCAGAAACTTCCTTCTCCTGATACCAGTCGTGGACAATTTGGGCATGCTTAATGGTGAGTGCCGATACTCTTTCCCCATCGACGCTGATGGCCCTACCCGGCACCTCACCTCCAGCATCCCGGAGAAGCTCAACAACCACCTCAATATGTTCATTAACCCTACGACGCCAGCGCCAAGATGCGGTATTTCCCTCTTCGCCCCCACGGGTAAACCCACGTGCATTTAATTGGTCCGCAAGGCTAGTGTATTCGTCGCCAGCTGCCAGTACCTCTAGGTTTAACACTATGTCCACGTCCGAAGTACCGGCATGCAAAGGAACATCGGGCGGGGTCGCTGGAGTGAGGTACCGAGGTACCAAGCCACCGACAAGCCTCAGAGTTTCTTTCAGATTCCCAAAGGCGCTTAGCAGTGTGAGCAACGTCCTCTCACACGCCGATGTAACATTTTGATCGTATCCAGCCGCTGTTTGAGGCTTCAATCCCGTTGCCATAAAGACTCCAATTGTTCTCTGATATGTTCCGCCAGTTCTTTGTTGCGGCCTCGACCATCCAATAAGTCCAAGTAAAGAATGTAAGGGCTTGCGAAAAAGGCAGGGGGGGCCGGGCGCACATTCCGGTAAAGCAAGCTCGCGGGCTCGCGCTCAATGAGGGTGACATTAGCTCCTTTGCTCACTGGCTTCAGGCCGAGCACGTCAGCCATCTTATCCGCATAGCCCTTGGGTACAATGATCTCTGCCCCCTCAGTGCTAGTCAGCAACGGAGCATAAATATTAGCGGCTGCAGCACCTGTGAACGCCCACGGATAATCTACCTTCTGACGGTCTATCCGCTCCGCTAGGTGAGCGAGCAGGAGCTTGGGGTTTTCCACAAAGGTGTACCACTTTGACTTCTTTTCTTTGCGCTGCTGCCACTGCTCAGACCAAGCGTCCAAAAGCTTACCAGGGTGAGCGAGCATTCTGCGTTTGCTCGGTCCTCCACCAGTAGACTCCACCCACTCACGCAACGTCAGCTCCTGCAACACGAGAGAGCAGGTGTACGCGGAAGTTTCCGCTTGTTCGGCCAGTTCTCTACCAGTTAACCACCCATGACTATTCATCAGAAGCGCGTGGATTACACTTTCACGAGCCTCAGTGAAAAGCTCAATGCCTTGGGTGTTCTTTTTGGAACGGTGAGAAGGCTTTTCGATATTGATGAGCCAGCCGTCGTGCTTTAAATAAAGGCTGCCTCCCAGTTCAAATGAGGCGATATTCTGTTCCCTAAGCTCCTGCTTAGCCCCTGGGCTCAGTACGCCTGCCGCGAGCAGTCCAATCGCGTCGTGACTATGATGAGTTTCGCGTATGCTCCTGTGGAGCTGGTACACCGCATTCCTTAAGTCTCTTGGATAGACCTCCCTTTTGACTTCGACTAATACCAGTAGGGTTTTACTCGGAGCCTTGATTACGACCATGCCATCAAGCTCACCCCCAACCCCATCAAGCTCGTGCGAAGCATTGTGCACTGAGGCTTCGGGGCCGAATGCTTCAGCAAGAGTCTCCACCAGTGCATTGAGCATCTGCCTTTCGAACTCGAACCCCGAATGATGCGAGTAACGTTCCATAAAATTAGCCTCCAAAGCATCATTAGCTGAACAGCAAAAAATGCCTTTTCAGCTAATTATTAGGCCTTACTATATCATTAGCTGAGCAGCTAACAATCTGTTATAAGCTAATCTTTGTGTATCCTACCTTGTATTGGCCAGCACGCCCCATGGATGAAGGGGGGCAGTATCCTTCATTTCCCGACGATGATCTTGGGTCCTCAAGATCAAAAACGCAGGTACATCGGCATACCGTACCGCTTCCATCGAAAGGCCTTGATCATCTAAGAGATGAGCGCCGATTTTGCGGCGAATTGTTCTCAACATTTAGTGCGATTGATAATCAACCTTCTACATCCCAAAAGACTTGTAAGCTTTTAGTGTGAAAAGGCTATTGTGACATTGCCTTCCAAAAATTTCGGCCAAGCTCCCTGGGAGGCCCATTGTTCCTATGCCGAATAACAGAGGTTGAAAAGTTGTCTTCTCCCTTGTTTACAAGGAGTATAAATAGCGCTGTGTGACAACCACTGAGAGATACCATGGCTGAGAACGTACTTATCAACCTGCTGAAGCAACATGGCCCTATGCTCAGCAGCGATTTGTCCAAACTACTTGAGACCAAGTGCAGACTGAATCCCGAGGCAGCCAGGAAACGTGTTGGGCGTGGTTGCCCTGGTATGAATCGGCTCAACCATATTGTTTTCCCTCATCGCGCTCGCTTCGTATATCGCCAAGAAGACTACGGGTCCCCATTTTTCTTCAGGAATCTGATGGACGCGTTGAGAAAAACGCGGAGTACGTACTTCGCCGCGTTACAGGCTCTGGATATACGTGACAACGTTATGCCCAAAAACCATTTTCTGATCGCCTGTGGTGCCCCCATTGCTCAGAAGAAGCACGTTTCAGCCGAAAGCTTGCTAGAGAGGCTGATCAAGGCGACTTTGGTAAAAGAAGTGGCACTTCTAGGTGGTGAATTATATGTGGTACGGATAGATCATCTCCAAATGCTCGACGAGACAGCCCTGTCTGCCCAGACGAAGGGCCGTCTCATCGCCGAAAAGGTCACACTGTTTGCGGTAAAAGACTGGTCACGCAACCTAGGGATGGTCAGCTACGACTCAGTGGAAACTCGCGAGGACGAAGACTCTAGTACCTTACCAAAAGTTGGGACTTTTAATTGGGACCTGGCCGGTCCTTCGTATCTGTTTCCTATGCGAGAGTACGTTAACACCACCCTCAAACCAGGCTTTTTCGTCTGTGATATCGTCCTAAACGGCAGGGTTAGTGTTGACCAGCTGACTGGATTCATCAACAAATGCACTACGTTGCGCAGCCTCAGAAATGTTGGTAAATGCCTTCAAATCTTCGTCGCCGAAAGCTATCACAACGATGCTTTTACCCGTCTCAAGGAGATGGGGATTATTCCTGCGACCACAGAAAGTCTGTTTGGCCGTGATGTGGCATTAGCGCTAAAAGAACTATGTTCTGTGTTGCGCGACACCGCGAAGCTCACCCAAAACCCAGATGCGCTGGATAAAATATTCTGTGACCTGTCCCGAATTGAGGGCGCGACATCGACATTACGTGGCAGCCTATTTGAGTTTGCGGTAGCACAAATCACGAGATCCACATTTCTAGGATATCAGCAGGAAATGAACCGGATTGTCAGAGACTCCATCGGAGCAAAGGCCGAAATCGACATATTGGCACAGCGACCGAATCACGAAGTCGTATTCATCGAATGCAAAGGCATACATCCGATCAGCACACTCGGTGACGAAGAAGTAGAGAAATGGCTCACCAAACGCATCCCAGTGATCAGAGGTTTTGTGAAGACACATTCGGAGTGGACGCATTTAACTCAGAGATTCGAACTATGGTCGAGCGGCAAGTTTTCCGAAAACGCAATTGCGATGGTCACGGCTGCACAGGCGAATAACCCGAAGTTCAAAATCCATCTCCGTGATGCTGACTACGTGTTGGCACAAGCCATGGAGAGTAAGGAAGCTGGCCTGTTGAAGACCTATCAGCAACATTTCGTGACGCATCCGATGCAGGAGTTTGAAAGAGCCCAAACGCGAGAGAAGCGCAAAGCTGACAGAACAGCAGCTAGGTTGAATAAGCCACCGATAGAGGTTCTTCCTCAGTCGGTCAGCCTTTCTGCATCTGAAAAGTAACCGGATTTAGGGGTTCTAAATACAATCGTTTGAGCATCATACGGAAAGGAAGTGGTTGATTAGTCTAGCCGAAGGATGCTCGTGGATCATTCGCATTGAGCAAAACCTGTGTAGGTTATCGCCGATGGTGATTTATAGAGCGTCCCGCTCTCTAAATCCAGCTGCAATCAGTCCCCCTCGTAGCTCTTTTAGACTTGAATGGGGCACTGCCAGCCAAAACAAATTCTTAGCTCTAGTGATAGCTACATACCCAATCCGACCTTCCTCGCTATTTGTGCCTGCAAGTAACGCTTTGACATTGGGTTTCTTTGTCACAAATAAAACAGCTCCTATAGACTCGCCTTTCACTTGGTGCACAGTTTCTACCCTGATCCCTGGGCCGCCGTTTTGAGTCGCTACTGCACCGGCGAGGGGCTGGTCCGGTAGCTTAGTTTTCGCCAATTTGTTGCCTAACTTGCCAACGGCCTTTAATCCGTAAGTTTTCTCTATATCTGCGAGAAGAGTTTTGACATTCTTTACGAGTTTCGGATGCCATTCTGTTCCAGCTATAAGCGCAGACGATGGAAGCCCAATCTCTGTGTTACGGCTGAAACTCCACAGCAATCGTCTAAGCCCGAGCATCCACGTTTCATGGGGTGTTCCTTGCAGATTTGAGCTGAGCCTATTCGGGGGGTTATCCAGTAACCCGACGACAGCCCTGCATACAAACTTAAAGCACTCCTGATAGTGCTCCTGCTGATCTCGTAACAACGAAGCCTCAGCAAACATTGCTGTGATACCTTGCCCTGGAGGGGCTGTTTTCCCTGCTAGTACCGCCGCCCGATCCGCCCCCCGACTGAGAATCACTGCATCCTGGTGTTGTATATCTAAGCCATCAAGATGCATCTTGAATGATTCAAACAGTTTGGACAGATCCGAGTCCTTGTACCCTATGAAAAACGCTCCGCCGCCCTCCTCATGCTGCCGCTCTGACTTATCATCGCGGCCACAGAGCATGTTGGCGATATTGATGATCGGAGGTAGAGAGCGGTAGTTACGAGTGAGTTTATAGCCTGTCACCTCAGCACGATCTGTATAGGCGTCTAGGAATGAGCCGTCAGCCCCAGCGAAGCCATAGATACCTTGGTTTACATCTCCGATGAGGGAGACTTGCGCACCTGCATCGATTAACATTTTCAAGATTGCCTGATGCAGTGTACCCAGATCTTGGGACTCATCGACCAGAATCTGAGGATAGCGTGCCACCAGAGCACGCAGTATTGCAGGTTGATGGGTCAAGGTCTGATATACCCAGTATCGTCCAAGCTCATGAGTGTAGGCGCCCGTATGGCCCAGACGGTTGATACACTTTATAGCCTTGGCAGAATCAAGTTGTTCTTCCCGGCCGCGTGTATCGGTGAAAAAGAAGGTGGCCCCATCTTGCATACCTACTTTGATATCTTTGATCGGCAGCGGGTGGCTATCGTCAGACCAATAGCGAAAATTGTTTAGGAAAGGCTCCGAGCCAGATACCAAGTACGCAGCCTGAGCCGCCCCCATCGTCCGGTAAGCATGGGGGCGCAGTACATGTTGGGTGAAAAAACCGTCAAGGGTATCCACTTCCACGCGCTTACGATTGCCCTCATCCGAGAGGGCTGAGGCAAGTTGTGCATATCCCTTATTAAACGTATTGACCGCAACATTGGAGAAGGACAAAAGTACGACGCGACCACGGCTTGTTTCCATCTTCTGCCGGATTGCGATCAGACGCCTAATGGCTGTAGCCGTTTTTCCACTACCGGCGCACGCAGTCACAGCGATAGGTACCAACGGCGCATTGATTACGTCTTTCTGCTCATCAGAGAGATTCATGGTTTGACGGCTCCCTGGCAGACATGCTGGATGGCTTTCTGAAGGTAATCGGGTACCTCACACCCCGGCGTTTTGGCAATCTGCTCAGCAAATGCCTGACCGAATCGGCCCTTTTGCACATTGCTGCTGCTGTCTTTGCGCTCGAACATCCCGCAAAACAGCGCCTTGGCCTTCGCAGTGTTATCTGGTTGAGCATCAACAATCTTGCGTAGTGTTTTTGAGATCCTTGGATGTGGGTCGGCTAATGCCGTAAGCATCGGGCCGCGGTTCGCCTCAAGTAGTGCTAGATCGTATTCTAGGGTTTTCAGACCGTGGAAGACCTTCACGAAAGTGTCTTCCAACCCTTTCATCTTGATGGTGTTGCTAGATAGCCTTACATCATCCCCAAGCGATGGGTAGACCTCTTTCCTTTTAACTTTCTTCTTCACCGTTTCATCGATCGGCTCTTCCTCTTCAGGTGCGTCCGTATCTTCCAAGTAGGCAGCCTCGGCAAGCAGATCTTCAACCCCTTCCACATCCAATTCACCTTCTGCCAGGACTACGACCTCTTCTTCTTCGAAAGGATCGGCGTCGGTCACGACCGCGACCGGAATTCGTAGGCCTTGCTCACCAAACAGTGGTAGGAATGAGTCGAAATTGAGTCCCTCTACACTAATCAGGCTGACCCCGTACTCCCGGAGATCGAGGCCCATTAAAGTGGCAAGCGCGTCGACCAGCATGAGCTCTGCAGCACCCTCGACGAAAATCACTCTGCGAGCAAAAAACAGTTCTGCCCTAGTTACATCCAGATAGCGCTCAAGTTTTTCACGTTTGCCCTTGGCAAATTTGATGTCACGGGGGAAAAAAGTCTCCACGCCGGCATCGTTCTCTACTAAGCACACAAGAGATTCGAGCTTTGAATTGCTGGCAAAATTAGGCGAGTGGCTGGTGACGAACAACTGCACAGATTTTTCACCTTCACTTCCCGGTACTCCCGCGAGGTAGCGCAGCAGCACACGCTGCAATTGAGGGTGCAAATGCGCTTCTGGCTCCTCGACAATCAAGCTCCGGTAGGCTGCGTCAGGATTCTTAGCCAGCTCACTAAGCACTACCGCCATGAAAATCAGGTTGTTGAAGCCCAGCCCGTTTTGCTCAATGTCCAAAGCTTCAGCTGTGAGGGTAATCCGAGCAGAAAGGCGCTGAAAATCCGTGGCGCTGAGACCAACGGCAAGCGTTTGTGCCAGCTGTTCGCCCATCATTGAGTTATGTCGGGACGATATGGCGGTATGGGTGTGTTGAATGGACTCGTTCTGTTGAAGCTTTTCGTCGAGCTCCTTCAGAGCATCGTTGATCGCTTTGCGACCTTCGTCATCTGTGAGCAAGTGAAGCAAGCGTGCTAGCTGACTGTTACGGCTAGGTCTAAGCCCCTGCGCTGCATCCCGAAGAGGCTGTAAATAAACGCCTCGGAGGTTTTCCATCATATCTGAGGTAAGCGCAACCTCCTGGTGCTCCCCACACCAACGTTTCACTCTAAATCGCCCCGTCTGATCCACATCGGTGTACCGGACATGGATATGCGCCTCCATGGTCTTTGCGCCACATGGCTTAAGCGCTGCGAGGAAGTCAGCCTCATCTTCGAGGCTTAGATCTCTAAAGACAAAATGGAAATCGATATCTCCACTAGGCTCACCTTCGGCAGGGCGATGTCGGTCAGAGACATCAAGGCGGGGATAGGGTTCATCATGTCCTGCGAGAAGCGTCCGAAGAGCATCTACTACTGCACTTTTGCCTACGTTGTTTGGCCCTACCAGTACATTCAAACCAGGCTGGAATTTCAGCGTGGCATTACGCAACTTGCGAAAATTCTTAATCGTGAGCTCAGCGAGATACATGAAGGTCTTCGTCCTAAGTAATCGTTCCGAAATGTAGAGTATTTATCCGGGAAAAAGGGAACACTGTACCGTTTGTGTGAGCTGGCCTATCGTCAAACAAATCAAACGACAAATCAGCTGTAAGTCGCCACCAGTTTGCCAGATTCTTTGTAATAGCCATGTGATTTACATGGTATTAAAAAAGAACTCCGATTGAAACCGTTAACAAAATCCATATCCAGAGAACTTACTGTGATCTGGGCGGAATAAATGAGGGGGCTACCTCCATCAGCCCGTGGATGCCTATATTGAAAGTAGAGTTATCGTCATAGCTGAAAGGCTCATGATGGTGGCCATGGATTATCGTTGTTGCCCCAAGTGACCGGGCTAGTTCATCGATAGCCAGAAAGCCGTGTGGGTGAGCGATAGGGGCTTCATGTGTAACAAGGATATCGGCCTTAAGGCCCTCGAAGTATTGAATATCCTCGGGGAAAATTGAACTCCGATGTTTGCGAGGCAGGCCGCCTCGCCAGAGGTTTCCTTTTCCACAGTGGGCAATGAAGTTTTTCCTAGTTGTGTACCGTGGGAGGGCTGGGGGATACCAGACCTGGCTGCGGAAGATCCCGCCAAGGCCCGCAATCTTCAAGCCATCAATTTCCACGACTCGGTCATGGAGGTTACGCTCAGGGCAAGCAAACAGGTGGTCGTGATATCGAACTTCATCTGTATCATGATTGCCATGGATGAACCAAACGTCAGTCCTCTCCAGGATGGGGGCGAAGGTTTGCTCACACGACTGTGACAGGCACAGATCCCCCAATATAATCACCGCAGTGGGCTTTACCTGCTGAACACGTTGGATTATGTGGTCGAATTCCCCATGGGGGTCACCGCAAAACAAGATCATGACGTTTCCGTTGAGGCATGATAGGAACATGCACCGATGATAGCTAAAGGTTGCAGTAGACATGAATCAAATCTGAGCAATCAATTAGGGGATGCTATGCAGCAATTTACCCTCGAGGCAATGATCATGGACACATTCCGTGATCTGGAAGTGACAGTAACCAATAGGGCTATTTATCATGCATTAGTGGGGCATGAGCACATCCAGGATATTGCGCCAGAGTTGGGGCTGGCTCTGCCGCTAGGCTATCGCCTGATCTGTGTGACAACTCGACTCGGTGGAGACAAGTTCGAGATTGCTCTGGTCAATGACCATACGGTTGAAGTCGCCTATTACAACCAGGTGATTATCGTTCACTGCGAAGACTTGGAATGTCGCCCAGCTTCCCAGCAACGGGTTTGGCGCTCGTACAATCAGCACCACAAGGCCGTTCTTCGAGATCTGCCATCTGCGGTATTCTTCGGCTACATTCTGGCTCGCTATGATGTGATCCTGAGCGATAACATGCAGATCGGCGCGGGGTTGCACTTCTGGAAAGCCAGAATGTCCGAGGCGCTTTATCGTCGGTTGTACGTGTACCACTATCAGCGGATAACCGGTGAATTGCATCAAATCCGTACTGATGCCGAGCTGGCCGACCTGTCGGATCAGATATGGGGTAACCCCCAGCCGCACGAATGGCAGCTCGCTATCATTGCCTGCAAGCCGTTACCGTGCCCTTTTCATATCCGCAGATAGATCCGCTCGCCTGATACACAAAGTCCCACAGTGTCGGTGCTTTGTTTGTTTTGACACTGACGTTGTCATCCTATTTGTTGGGGGGCGATCGGGTTGTGCTTTTCGTCATCGTATTCAATAACTATCTTTTTTCTCCGTCAGAACGTTCACGGTCAATTTTTGTCAATGGTGCATTAAGCTGATGTTCTTTCATTCCATGCTTGTATGCGTTGTATTGCCAGATCACAAACTGCTGTTTGTACCTCCGGTTCTCTTCTTTAAGCTCTTCGATTTCACTTTCAAGATTCACAATCCTGGCTGCTGCAATGCTCAAGCTTGCTGGGCGCGGATTTTTAGAGCCTCGGCCTTTAAGCGCCTCTTTCTTTGTTTGATAGGCAGTCACTATTGCCTCATGTGCATTAAGGGACTGTCTTGATGGCAACTTTCCGACCAATGGCTCTGCCGCCTCGCAGATTGCGGACCAGGATAGTTTTGGTTCCTGCCATCCTCGAATTAGGTTCACGATGGC
Organism: Aeromonas sp. HMWF016; assembly: GCF_963878195.1. NCBI lineage: Bacteria > Pseudomonadati > Pseudomonadota > Gammaproteobacteria > Aeromonadales > Aeromonadaceae > Aeromonas > Aeromonas sp. HMWF016. Next base: position 22,138 of record NZ_CAWNWX010000102.1, on the reverse strand, counting down.
ATTAATGTCTCTATTGTCCAGATGCTTAGCCAAGGCCTCCCCCTAACAAAGTTGTCAAATTATCTAACATCACAGCTTCTTCGTTTTTTTTGCCGATTCGCTCAATAGCCTCAGTAAACTTCTTTTCGGCAACACGGCGCAGCTGGCTGAAATCATTGCCCCGGAGCTTAATCTGGGCACCATTTTCAATGTCTGGATTCTCTAAAATGGCGACTAGTTCGCGAAGCCGAGTGATAGTTTTCTTGTGGTACTGATACCAGCGATCAGCCCCCATATCGCCGCTTTTCACTGCCGCGTCAGCAAGAAAAAATAGTCGCTCAGAGTTCACCAGACGTTTCTTAATTCGATCCAACTTTTCGATATCATCACCTTTAATACAAACCTGTTCGGTACAATTGATGCAATCCCGGAACTTCTCGCAAGGACTCATTGTGTAATCATGCACACAGTAGCCGTACTCCGTCACATGGACTGCGGCATGCTCTAAGGTATTGAACTCCTGCATAGTCATGGGCAGATGCTTTGCCGCTTTGCCAACAGGTCCAAATAGAGCTTTTGTGGGGTCTAGGCGTTCAGCCATGCCCACCAGTTCGTACTCGGTCATGTGGTTATAGGTTCGATTCTGCTTCACATCAGCCCGCCCTGACCACTTAGCAATTTCCAGGTTTGATAGTCCGCCGCGCTGGGCAATGGTGTTGAGCAGGTGCCTTGCCTGGTGCGATGTCAATTTAACCCGTTCTCCGTTTTCTGCACGGTAACCATGGCGATCAAAGATGTTGACATGTTTTTCTGCTAGCGTTTCACGAGGTGCTAAATCATTATTGAAGAAATTATTGGTTGGTTTATGTAACTCGATTGGAATACATCCACGCTTCCCATGGAACTGATTTGCATTCAGTGCAAATAAGGCATTGCTGTACTTAATTCCTTTATCTTTATCAAACCACGGAAAGTCATCAGGTAAGCGTGCCATAGCATAGCGCCACAGATTATTTAGCGTATGTACACCATCTTTTGCAGCCAGACCGTGACCATAGAGAGCCATGTAGCATTGCTTATGTGATTCATGGACAAAACCGAGTGCCATACAGGCTTGCCTCATCGTTAGTGGTACATCATCAGCAACATCAGGACAGTTGGCATGGCGGTAAAATTTATCTGGATGTTTCTCAATCCACTTGGCTAGTTTTCGGGCATTTTCAGATAGCATTCTGACTCTGGAAACGGCTTTTTTGGCAACGCTGATCATCACGGTTGGTATCCATTTGATATCGCCCTCATAGCCTTTCCCCGCAAAAAAACGCCAGCCATAGCGTTCTATCCCTTCACGATCCTTTTCGAACACTTCGCAATCTACAGGCAGTGCTAGTACCTCAGTTATGCGTGAGGGGGCTGACATCAACATGGCAAATACTGATGTTGTGAATATGTCCCGTTCTTGAATTGGGTCGTTGGCAAAAATTTCTGCCAACGCATGGAGAGCAATATCACTTGGAAGTTTCTCTTCCCTGTTTTTCTTCGCTTCCTTGCCTGTTTTGTTATTGTCCTCAGGACGCTTAATTGGATTGACCCAGTTGTGCACAGCGCTTGGTACAAGCTTATGTTCAACTACAAACTTCGCCAACCGCTCAATCTCTCGGCCACAATGATATGCTGAGCCATCGGAATAGTGTTGCCTTGCCAATTCAGCTGCTTCATCAAGCACTGAAATAGACAGGCCATCAATACTCGCGTTCCCATTTATTTGAAGCAAAGCCGCCTCAACCGCTCTAAGGGCCTTGCTTTCATTCTTTGCCCCCGTGGGACGATGCCCCTGCTGATAACGAAAATAGGCTTTGGAGAACTCAATGAACGCTGGGTCTTGTGCCTCTCCCAGAATAGGTTTTCGAGTAATAATGCCCAACTTGGCAAACACAGTTATGTTTGGCCAAACAGGCTCTCTCCACTTGAGGTCAGAGCCGAATACAGTCAATTCATCTCGACATTTAGCGATGAAGGCTTCAAGATTTTCTACTGCTGTCAGCGTAGACTTTGGCTTGAACTGGGCAATCTCAGCCATTGCTAATTAATCCCCGTTGGCTAAGTTCTTCACGACGTGAGGCGCAACGTATGAGCACGTCTGCTACCGCGATGATGCTACGATCGAGTACAGCAGCAATCTGGATGTCGCCTGTTATCTCTTTCACCCGTTCACGCTCATTAAGCAGGCCCTGATAGACATCTTCATGTGGGCCATCCAGCCATGGCTGAAAATGCATGCAGGTGTAGCAAGGAATAGGAACATTCGCGCCACAAAAGCCATGCTCGCCACAAGTACCAACACCCAGGCCCATCTCGGTACGAATACGGCTGGTAGGATCGTTCCCTCGCTGAGCGTCCCTCTCTGAATCGACAAGGACCCCGATAAATGCCTGAGCGTATGGCGCCAGTTGAAAACCAACTGCCTCATCCAGCTTTTTCACATGTTCGGGGATATTCTTGATATAAACACCTGCGTTTTGGCTGTCTGTATGGTCAAGCAGTTCAGCAATCACCAACTCGCCAAACCCTTCACGGGCAGCCCGTGTACCGGTGGTATAGCGAAAGCGACGAGCATTGATATGCAATAGATCACCAGTACGTTCTGACCGGATATCTGATTCTTCTACGATTAAATAGAACGTTTTAGTTATCACTGAAGAGGCGATGTGGAGTTTGTCAGTGGCGAGCAGTTGGCGGAATTCATAAGGGGATTTGATGGTCGCTAGCACATCAAGATCAGGAAACAGAGGGATCTGCTGCCGATCAGCTTCCTGCAATTCAATCCCGAGACGATTCTCAACCAGAGTAACAGCATTCCTTGCCTGAGCACTCAGGACTGCCCATAGTTCAAGAGTCATTGCATAGGGCTTGAAGCTTTCGCGAAAAAAGCTGTTACGTTGTTTGGCTCGCGGCACATTCAACACATAGAAGGGTTCACCCTTTTCATTTTCTCCGCAGAGAATATCAACCACGCGCAGCTGCGAGATCTGGATTGAGCGACGTCCCGTATGACTGACGCTAAGTGCCATAGCCAACTCAGTGATGGTAATTAAGCTCATTTCATAAGCTCGTACAACTGCCTCGTTAAACGCTTGAAGTTCATTATCCGTCAACGGCCCCTCTAGAGGATCCAATCGCTTAACCGCATCCCCCTTACGTCCCCCTTTTAACCTCCATCCCTCCAGCAAACACGCCACGTTCTTGCTAACACCGGGATAGCCCAGCATGTGCCACTTTCGCAGGAAAACACTAACGCAGCCTAACTCATGCTCATGAGCCGCATCCAAAGAAGACCTGTATCCAATCAACATGATATCGTCAATACGAGTAGCTTTAGTTGCACGAATCATGTCTAAGAAACACAGGAAAATATGTCTCGTGTATGCAGCGGACAGGTTCCTGGCATAAAAGGACAGGGTATGAAGAAACCCACTCAGAGTCTCAGGATCCAGAAGGTCATGTAACATACCAACCGAAATATTGCTGTTTTTATCTAATCTCCACATAGTTTCATGCAACATGAAATAGTACCCATTAGCTTTCGCTGGAATTCGAACGGACTCCAACGCAGGTAAGGGATTATTCGTCATCATTCTTCAAGTCCTCAGGCAAGCGAGTACCGTTACCTTTTTGTAATGCCAAAGCGGCCTCAAACCCTTTTTGCTGAATGAAACGCTTGTTGTAAGTCGCTGCGGTTCCTGAGCCATCCCTCCAGCCCATTAAGTACGAGCGGACTTGCTCTTGGCGCTCCTCGCTGACTTGCTCATCCATGGCATCCATGCGCTCTGAAAACTTGCGATTCCATGTGTGACGGAGTGAGTGTCCTGTTGCTGCATACAATTGCGGCGAGACGGTCCTGACCACGGAAAATATTTTGTGATACCCCCCTTTGGATATAGGGTTTCCCACAGTTGGCCCACGCTTGTAAGTCACAAACAGGTAGTCATTTTTCTTCGCATTTAGGACATTACGACGATCTTGGGTGATATAACTATGCAGTTCTTGAACTAAGGATTCCGCCAACGGTAATAGCCGCTCTCGAGTTTTAGCATTAGGCTCATTAGTTCTCGAGTCAGCTCGTTCATCTGCTCGCCTCACGATACGGATCCTGTTAGTGCTAAAGTCGATATCCTGTATTCTGATGTTTAACAATTCACCACCTCGAATACCAAGATAAAACAGAAGCAATATCATCAGCCGATTGCGACGCTGGACATCCATTGAAAAAGGGTTTGACGCTGATCCAGGCTGGATGTGTTCAAATAACGCATCCAATTGAACATCACTCAATGACTTGTCTTGCAAATCACCATTTCTGCCCTGTTTAGATGGTCGGCGCGTCTTTATCTGCTCCGCCATTGCATTGATCTGTTCAACAACTTCCAGCTCAGGCATCTTTAAGATATGCATCGCATACCAGCGTAAATAGTTGGCAAACGTTGTAAGGCGGGAATGTTGTGTTCCGTTATCCACGATATTGGTCAACTCATCATCCAGCCAAGGGTTGGAGAGTGCCTTTGATGACATCCTGCCTTGCTTGCGCTGAGCAAAATCTCGCAGATCGTCCATCTCATGTGGTTTGAAGAAATCTTTGGTCAATAACCGTTGTTCAAGGTTAATGCCACGACTATCTAGAAAGCGTAACAACAAGACTAGGTTGTTAGCAGCAGCTAGCATCGTGGAGAAGGCATTCCCTTTATTGCGGATTTGGGTTGTTAAAAACAGAGTTGGGTAATACATGGGAAGGCCAGAAGCACGATCCACCACCATGCAATAGCGCTCGCCACTATCCATAACAAATGTTGTAACTCTGTAGTTCTTTTCCATGCACCCACACCTCATAAACATTACACAATTACAAGGTACCCTATATGTGAAAAATCACCACTTGATACAAGACACTTTTCCGGCGCTATAAATAAAAAAAACCCCTGAATTAACAGGGGTCTACGTTTACATTCTTTACAGATAACTCTAAGGTCATCTTCAGAACGGAATGTCGTCGTCGAAATCCATTGGCGGCTCGTTGTAGACCGGCGGGGCAGACTGGGGCTGCTGGGCCGGACGGCCGTAGCCACCCTGCTGCTGCATGTTTTGCTGCGGGGCGGCGGCCGGACGCTGCTGGTTCATCGGCTGCTGCATGGCTTGCTGCGGCTGACCCCAGCCACCTTGCTGGCCACCCATGTTGTTCTGGCCCATGCCCTGACCGCCTTGCGGACGGCCACCCAGCATCTGCATGACGCCGGTGAAGCTGTCGACCAGCACTTCAGTGGTGTAGCGCTCCTGGCCACTCTGATCCTGCCACTTGCGGGTTTGCAGTTTGCCTTCGACATAGACCTGAGAGCCCTTCTTCAGGTACTCGCCAGCCACTTCGGCCAGCTTGCCCATGAAGACGACACGGTGCCACTCGGTGCGCTCTTTCTGCTCACCGGTCTGCTTGTCGCGCCAGGTTTCAGAGGTGGCCAGAGTAATGTTGGTCACAGCACCGCCACTCGGCATGTAGCGTACTTCCGGGTCTTGCCCGAGGTTACCGATCAGAATGACTTTATTGATGCCTCGACTGGCCATAATCTCTCTTCCACCTTTATATTCCGGTCAGGCAAGGCCTGGACCCACTAAATAAGTTACCGCGCTTTTTTCATGACCATGTCGTTATCATATTGAACAGCATGGTTTTTCTATAACCGTTGCAGCAATCAGAGTGCTCGTTTCGCGTGTTCTGATTCAGGTTTAGCCCCCAATAGTAACAGTTGATCACTCTGCGGGCGAGCGCTTGCTGGTGTGGATTGGGGGCAAACTCGCCGCCTTGGTCAGGGTGTGACGAAGGGGCTATCCATCGTAAAAAAGGATAACGGCGATAGATAATGCCTGTCTATTCATCCAGTAGTCTCTATGCCATACTGACTCGCTCAGGTTTCCGTATCGAGCGTGCAACAAGATGGAAAAGATCGTGGTCCGGGGTGCTCGCACCCACAACCTCAAGAACATCAATCTGACCCTGCCCCGCGACAAGCTGATCGTGGTCACCGGTCTCTCCGGTTCGGGCAAATCCTCTCTGGCGTTCGATACCCTCTATGCCGAGGGGCAGCGCCGCTATGTGGAGTCCCTCTCCGCCTATGCCCGCCAGTTCCTCTCCTTGATGGAGAAGCCGGACGTCGACCATATCGAGGGGCTTTCGCCCGCCATTTCCATCGAGCAGAAATCCACTTCCCACAACCCGCGCTCGACTGTCGGTACCATCACCGAGATCTACGACTACCTGCGTCTGTTGTTCGCCCGGGTCGGTGAGCCGCGCTGCCCGACCCATGCCATTCCGCTCGCCGCCCAGACCATCAGCCAGATGGTGGATCAGGTGCTGGCCCAACCGGAGGGGAGCAAGCTGATGCTGCTGGCCCCGGTGGTGCGTGATCGCAAGGGGGAACACACCAAGCTGCTGGAGAATCTGGCGGCCCAGGGCTACATCCGTGCCCGCATCGACGGCGAGGTGTGCGATCTCTCCGACCCGCCCGCGCTGGAGCTGCACAAGAAGCACACCATCGAGGTGGTGGTGGACCGCTTCAAGGTGCGCGATGACCTTGCCTTGCGTTTGGCCGAGTCGTTCGAGACGGCGCTGACCCTCTCCGGCGGCATCGTACTGGTAGTGCCGATGGACGGTGAAGAGGGGGTTGCCCCCATGACCTTCTCCGCCAACTTCGCCTGCCCGGAGTGCGGCTACTCCATGTCGGAGCTGGAGCCGCGCATCTTCTCTTTCAACAATCCGGCCGGTGCCTGCCCTACCTGCGACGGCCTCGGGGTGCAGCAATATTTCGATCCGGCCAAGGTGATCGGCGATCCGGCCATCAGTCTGGCCAACGGCGCCATCCGTGGCTGGGACAAGCGCAGCTTCTACTACTTCCAGATGCTCAAATCCCTCTCCGAGCACTACAAGTTTGATCTGGATACGCCGTGGGAATATTTGCCGGTCAAGACCCAGGATGTGATCCTGCGAGGTTCCGGTCGCACCGAGATCGAGTTCCGTTACATGAACGATCGCGGCGACGTTGTGGTGCGCAAGCACCCGTTCGAGGGGATCCTGCACAACATGGAGCGGCGCTACCGTGAGACTGAATCCAACTCGGTGCGCGAAGAGCTCTCCAAATACATCGCCAACAAATCCTGTGCCAGCTGCGGTGGCAGCCGGCTGCGGGAAGAGGCACGCCACGTCTTCGTCGACAACCGCAACCTGCCGGCCATCGCCGAGCAGTCCATCGGCGATGCGCTGGCCTTCTTTGAAGGGTTGAATCTCACCGGCCAGCGCGCCCAGATTGCCGAGAAGATCTTGAAAGAGATCGTCGAGCGGCTCGGCTTCTTGGTGAACGTGGGTCTCAACTACCTGAGCCTGTCGCGCAGTGCCGAGACCCTCTCCGGCGGTGAGGCGCAGCGGATCCGGCTGGCGAGCCAGATCGGTGCCGGTCTGGTGGGTGTCATGTATGTGCTGGACGAGCCCTCCATCGGTTTGCATCAGCGCGACAACGAGCGTCTGCTCAAGACACTCACTCATCTGCGTGATCTCGGCAACACGGTGATCGTGGTGGAGCACGATGAGGACGCTATCCGCCTTGCGGACCATGTGCTCGACATCGGTCCGGGAGCCGGGGTGCACGGCGGGGCCATAGTCGCGCAGGGTACGCCGGAGGAGATCATTGCCAATCCCGAGTCACTCACCGGTGACTACCTCTCCGGCCGCAAGCAGATCGCCATCCCGGCAGAGCGTACCCCGCTCACTGGCAAGTGGCTGAAACTCAAAGGGGCGAGCGGCAACAACCTGTGCAACGTCAACCTGGATCTGCCCATCGGAGTGATGACCTGCGTCACCGGCGTGTCTGGCTCCGGCAAGTCGACTCTGATCAATGACACCCTGTTTCGCATCGCCCACCGCGAGCTGAACAAGGCGACCGAGTCCACACCGGCGCCCTATCGCAGCGTGGAAGGGCTTGAGCATCTGGACAAGGTGGTGGATATCGACCAGAGCCCCATCGGCCGAACCCCGCGCTCCAACCCGGCCACCTATACCGGTCTGTTCACCCCGATCCGTGAGTTACTCTCCGGCACCCAGGAGGCGCGTTCGCGCGGCTACCAGCCGGGCCGCTTCTCCTTCAACGTCAAGGGGGGCCGCTGCGAGGCGTGTCAGGGGGATGGGGTCATCAAGGTGGAGATGCACTTCCTGCCGGATGTCTATGTGCCGTGCGACGTCTGCAAGGGCAAGCGCTATAACCGCGAGACCCTGGAGGTGAAGTACAAGGGCAAGAACATCCACGAGATCCTCGAGATGACGGTGGAAGATGCCCGCGAGTTCTTCGATCCTGTGCCCGCAGTGGCGCGCAAGTTGCAGACCCTGATGGATGTGGGCCTCTCCTATATCCGCCTCGGCCAGTCGGCGACCACCCTGTCGGGCGGTGAGGCGCAGCGGGTCAAGCTGGCACGCGAGCTCTCCAAGCGGGATACCGGTCAGACCCTCTACATTCTGGACGAGCCGACCACCGGGCTGCACTTCCACGATATCCAGCAGCTGCTCAAGGTGCTGCACCAGCTGCGGGATCGTGGCAACACCATTGTCATCATCGAGCACAATCTTGATGTAGTGAAAACTGCCGACTGGATCGTCGATCTGGGGCCGGAGGGAGGCGCCGGTGGTGGCCGTATTCTGGTGACGGGGACACCGGAGGAGATATGTGCCAATAAAGAGTCTCATACAGCACGCTTTTTACGGCCCCTGCTGGAGAGATAAACCGTTATAATCGTGGGGCCTTGGGCCCCTTTTTTATGATGAAAATCGGGAGCTTGGAGGTTTCTGGCGGTGCGTGGCATCGCAGCATCACTGCAATGGATATGTCGGTTTATGGCTCAGGCTTCGCGCACCATCGATCATCAGTTGGCTTACTCCATGTTTCCTATCTGGCTGGGCGCCATCTTGTTGCTGCTGATCGTGGTGGCCTGGGCTCAGGTGCCAGCCGCCAATCGGATTGAAGATCAGCGGATGAGGGAACATTTGCTCCGGGTCAGTCGGGTGGTGCAGGCCGATCTGGCCTCACTCAATGCCTTGAGTCGTGACTGGGGGCTTTGGGATGATAGCTACCGCTTTATGGCCAGCAAGAAGCGCGCTTACATTGAATCCAATCTGCTTAATGACATGTCGATGCAGGACTTTAGCCTCAACCTGATGAGCTTTATGGATCTCAATGGTTATGAGGTCTGGACCCGCACCCTGCTGCCCGATGCCCCCGGTGTCAATCCGGGTCAGTTTCCCTACTTTCTTGACGAGTTGAAAAGAGAGCTGAGAGAGCAGTCATTGGCACTGGGCGGAGGCAATCTGCACGGGATCCGCGCTTCGCAATGGGGGCCTCTGATGTATGCCTGGCAGCCCATACGGGATAGCAAGGGAGCATCCACGTCCAACGGCTTCTTGCTGCTCTTGCGCTGGCTCGACAAGAGCTACCTTGGCGAGGTATCGGAGCGCACCGCTCTGCCGCTGACCATTACCCATATCAATACGGATCTCACCGCCTCGTTTACGCCGCTGGGGCCACAAATGACCTATCGCCTGACCAATCTGGGTCTGGCGCGTCTTCGAGGAGAGGTTCGCCTGCTAAACAGTGAGCGCCAGCCTGTGCTGACTCTGCAAATCGAAGAGGAGCGCACGGTTTTGAGCGGTGTACTGGAGGGGGCGCTCTGGACTTTCGTTGGCATGCTGGCTATCAGCTTCATCTGCGTCACCATCGCCATGTCCCGCTTGAAGGCTATCGTGCTGACTCCCCTGCAGCAGCTGGTTGCGGCGTTGCAGCGCTTTGGCGATAAACCGGATGCAGGCTTGATCCCGGAGATCGACAGCAGTGTCGAAATGGCCATGCTGAGCGGCAAGTTTCGTGAAATGGCCAGCAAGGTGAGTGAACAGCATGATCATCTGCTGGCGAGATCGAACCGGATGGAAGCGGCCGCCTTCACCGATCCGTTGACCCGCTGTTTTAACCGACGTTATCTGGATGAGTGGTTGCGATCCCATGCGGCGACCCCTTGTCTGTTGTTACTGCTCGATCTCGATCACTTCAAACGGATCAACGACGAGCTGGGGCACGATATCGGTGATCTGGTGCTGGGTCAGCTGGCCGAGTTGCTGCGCAAAATGGTAGCTGGCGAGAGTGAGCCTCTCATCAGGTTGGGAGGAGAGGAATTTCTGCTGCTGTTGCAGATAGAAGATGAACAAGAGGTGGCCCTGCGCGTCGAATACATCCGCCAGCGGATTGCTCAGCATCGTTTTGGTCGTGAGGAGCTGCCACTGTGGTTGACGGTTTCTGCGGGATACTGCAGTTACCCGCTGCATGGTGCGATGCCGGATTCATTCTGGAGCCATAGCTTCAAGCTGGCCGATATGGCGCTTTATCAGGCGAAACAGGGGGGCCGCAACCAGTGGCGAGGTTATTCGGGGAGAGTGCCTGATGATGCTGTTGGTCAATCCGCTGAACAGCTCGCGCATAGCTTGCTGTTAACCGAGCAGATGTCAAAGAGTCGCGTTTAACCCTGACGCACGAGCACAAGGTAGGCTATCGCGAACATGAAACCGAACAGGATAAAGAGAAAGGAACCTATTCCCCAGATGGCAGCAAGTATGGCTCCCACCTTTTGCCACCGAGACTGATTCTTCATAAATAAACCATTACTTCCTGATAACTTGTGCGCCGCAAAAATACGCTTTTTTACATTGATTAACAACAAGTCGCCGAGGGGAATTGCCCAGATAAGGTGTGATTGGATTGCACCTTAATCGAAGCGGTATTGTCATCAAGGCAACGCTATCGAGGCTTTTGGCTTTCCGAGAGGGGGATTAAACGAACCGCAAAGATGTCAGCGCAATCAATTTATTTCTGTGCAACCTTTGCTCCAAGTCAATAACTTTGCATTTACAAGGATCTATAGTCAGCGGGCTTACAGCATCAAATGAAAACAAAAAAGGATTACGTGATGAAAAAATTACTTCCTCTGATGATTGCCGCTGCAGTGACCTCTCCTTTCGCCATGGCCCACCAGGCTGGCGACATTCTGGTTCGTGGCGGTGCCGCAATTGTCTCCCCCCAAGGGAGCAGTGACAACGTACTGGGTACCGGTGAATTTGAAATCAATAACAATACTCAGCTGGGTTTGACTCTTGGTTACATGATTACCGATAACTGGGGTGTCGAATTGCTTGCTGCAACGCCTTTTTCTCATAAGGTAAGCACTGCTGGCTTGGGTGAAATTGCCAAAGTTAAGCACCTGCCGCCGACCCTGATGGGTCAATACTACTTCGGTGATGCCAAGAGCAAGGTTCGTCCGTATGTTGGTGTCGGCATCAACTACACCACCTTCTTTGACGAGAAGGGCGTTGGCAAACTGGATGGTGCCAATATCAGTCTCGATGATTCATGGGGATTGGCGGGCCAGGTTGGTATCGATATGGCTGTAACTGACCGCTGGTTTGTGAACGGCTCAGCCTGGATCATGGACATTGACACTGATGTAAAAGTTGATGGCGTTGGCACTTTTAAAACACATATTGACCCAATGGTCTTTATGCTGGGTGTTGGCTACCGTTTCTGATGATCTGATTCTGACGGCCCTTTGCTCTGGGGCCGTAGAAAATAGCAATGTACGTCTCTTTCAGCCCGGCTTGTGTCGGGCTTTTTTGTCCCCGCAATTGCCGCTGATTGTGATCCAGTCCCATACAAATCAATTAAATACCCAAGCCTGGTTTCAGTAATTAGCCACCCCCGCCGATAGTGACTATGTTCACTTTACTTTCCCCCAATGAGTGAGGATGTCTCCATGGGTTTATCTATTGTGCAGCGGATCATCGCAGGATTCGTGTTGATGCTGCTGTTGCTGATCCTGCTTGGCATGATCAGTACTTTCAAAATCAAAGGGATCAACGAGGGCCTATCGGCAGTCTCCGATCGGGCTACACCACTGGTCGTCGCCGTCGCGGGTCTCAAGGGGGCGTTGCAGGATAGTAACCGTTGGGTGCTGGTATACCGTACCAGTGAAGATGCGGCTCAACTGCCGCAGCTGGCCAGCCAGTTCAAAGAGCAGCAGAACCGTTTTGCCCAGCTTAGTCAGGAGATGGGCAAATTTACCGACGTGGCGGATGCCCGAGCCCGTTTTCAGCAGGTCGAAAATGCCACTCGCCAGTTCTACTCGCTGGCAGATCAGGTGCTTGCCCAGCATGGCCAATGGGTCAGTGCGCTGGATCAGCGCCGCAAGCTGGAGATGGCGTTTATCCGCCTCGAAGATACCTACCAGTGGGCTGCCGACTTGCTGCTGCAACAGACGGCCAGCAAACGCTCCATGCGCAACAAGGCTGAGCTGATTACCTCCGGTATTGCCCGTGATTTGAAGAATATCCGTCGTGCCGATGCCAAGACCGATCTGAACGAGCTGGAAAAGGTGCTGAGCAAGGATATCGAGATGGCCCGCAAGCGGCTGGATCGGGTGCTGGTGCCTGATGATGTGAAAGCCCGTTTCGTTGCCAATCTGGATCGAATGCAGGAGCTGGCACTTGGCCCGCAGGGCCTGCTGGCAACCATGCGTCAGGCCCAGCAGCTGGAGTTGTCACTGGCAAGCCAGAACCAGCAGCTAGATGCCAGCTTGATCAACAGCCTGAACCTGCTCGATGAGATGGGGAAATCCGCGAGTGCAATTGCCAGTGAAAGCCGGGTCAACGCCGATGCGGCGGTCACCAGCGCCAGTTTCTGGATCCTGGTGGTAGCTGCCATCTCTGCCGGTGCAGCACTGGTGATTGGTTATACCACCACCCGCAGCATTCAGCGGCCGTTGCAGATGATCGACAAGGAGCTGAGCTACATGGCGGCTGGGGACATGACGCGCCGCATCAACTATCGCAGCAGTTGCGAATTTGGCAGCCTCTCCCGCTCCATCGATACGCTGGCGGGCAAGACTGGTGAGCTGCTCTCCCAGATCAATGCGGGCTCACGCCATCTGGTGGATGAAGCGAGCCGGGCTGCCGAGATCAGCGAACGTGCCATGTCGCGGGTACAGGAACAGAAGAGCCAGACCGATCAGGTCGCAGCAGCCATCACCGAACTTGAAGTGAGTGCGACCGAAGTTGCGCGTTCTACCGATGGCACCAAGCGCGAGGTTGATCTGGCGGATGAAGAGGCTCGCAGTGGCCGCCAGAAAGTTGCGACCACCCGCCGAATTACCGAACAACTGGCCGGTGCCATGGAGGAGGCCGTTGGCATCACCTACAAGCTGGGCGAGTTCAGCAACAACATCGGCAGCATTCTTGATGTGATCCGCAGCATTGCCGAACAGACCAACCTGCTGGCGCTGAACGCCGCCATCGAGGCGGCCCGGGCCGGCGATGCAGGTCGTGGCTTTGCGGTGGTCGCTGATGAAGTACGGGCGTTGGCCAATCGCACCCAGACGTCGACCGAGGAGATCCAGGGGATGATCGAGAACCTGCAGAGCTCCAGCAAACATGTCGTCGAAGTGATGGGGCGCAGTCAGGAGCAGACCCAGAATTGTGTAGAGCAGACTCGCGAGATGGACAGTGCACTGCAATCCATCGCCGATCGGATGGGTGCCATCAAGTCGATGGCGGATCAGGTGGCGCACGCCGCTCAGGAGCAGATCTCGGTCAGCCAGGGAGTGGCTCGCCATATATCGGGTATTGCCGAGGTGGCTTATGAGACGGAGCGCGAAGCGCGCGAGTCGGCCAGCAGCAGCGAAGTGCTGGCTGAACTGGTCGCCAAGCAGCAGCAACTGATTGCACATTTCAAGGTCTAGGAGGGCTTATGTCTAAAAAGTGGATTGGAGCCCTGAGTCTCCTGTTGTGTGGCCAGTTGATGGCCAGTGAGTTGGTGATAGAGAGCTGGCGTACCGATGACAAGGCGCTGTGGGAACAGAAGATCATCCCGGCATTCGAGGCGTCGCATCCCGGTATCAAAGTAAGTTTTCATCCGGTGCAGAACGTCAACTATATGCCGACCCTGTGGGAAAATCTGAAGGGTGGCAAGGCCGGTGACCTCATCACCTGTCGCCCGTTCGATGATTCGCTAGCGCTGTTCAAGGCGGGTCATCTGGCTGAGCTGACCGAGATGGCGGGGATGGAAAACTTCCCGAGCTTTGCCCAGTCGCCCTGGCAGACCGATTCGGGCGCTCAAACCTTCTGCGTACCCATGGCGTCGGTGATCCATGGCTTCTTCTACAACAAGAAGATTTTCAGCGAACTGGGGCTTGCCGTACCGCAAACTCGTGATGAGTTCTTTGCTGTGCTCGACAAGGTGAAGGCGGATGGCCGTTACGTGCCGCTTGCCATGAGTGGTTCCGAGAGCTGGGTTGCCTCCGAACTGGGTTTCCAGAACATTGGTCCCAACTACTGGAAGGGTGAGGATGGGCGACTGGCGCTGATTGGCGGGCAGGAGCGGCTCGACAATCCGCAATATGTGAAGGTGTTCGACGAGCTGGCTCGCTGGCACGACTATCTTGGCGAGGGGGCCGATAGTCGCGATTACGCAGCCAGCAACGAGCTGTTTACCTCCGGCAAG
>NZ_CAWNWX010000102.1:0-7528 GCF_963878195.1 Aeromonas sp. HMWF016 | reverse complement strand
AGATTGCACCCTTTACCGGCAAGGTCGATTTTGGTGTGATGCGCCCGCCTGTGGCAAAACAGGGTGACGGCTGCTTCTTTACCGACCACACCGACATCGGCATGGGGATGAATACGGCGAGCAAAAACAAGGAGGGGGCGATGGCTTTCCTGCAGTGGCTGACAACCCCGCAGTTTGCCGAGCTCTATACCAACTCGCTGCCGGGATTTTTCTCCCTCTCCAACCACTTCTTTGATGTTACCAATCCGGCGGCAAGGGAGATGATGGGGTGGCGCGATCAGTGTGACTCGACCATTCGCGTGGCGACCCAGATCCTCTCTCGTGGCACTCCCAAGTTGGGGGATGAGCTGGCGGAAGTGAGTCAGGCTGTGTTGCTCGGCAAGATGGAGCCCAAGGCTGCCGCAGAGCGGTTGGAGAATGGCCTCAAGGGGTGGTATGCCCCCCATCAGGGCAATAAGGCCAAGGGGCAGGATTGCCAGTGTGATGCAGTCGCTTCGGCTGCGGCAGTTTCCGCTGCTCCTGCTACGACCGATACTCCTGCTGCACCTGCACCTGCACCTGCACCTGCACCTGCACCTGCACCAGTGGCATCGGTTGCTCCTGTTCAGCCAGCGTCGTCTGCTGCAACCCCACAACCTGCATCTCCCCATGAGGTGGAGCAGGCGCTATCCAAAGAGCTGGAAGATCCTCAGCAATAGCGGGGTTTGTAAAAGGAACGGGAGGCATCAGCCTCCCGTTTTTGTTGTCGCTCTACCGAGGTTCATGGGGCCAGCGGCAAAGGCTGCCGATGCGGGCGACCGGAGTGAAACCAAGCGAGCGGTAGATCCGCTGTGCGTGATAGTGCTCGTCGGCCACTATGATCAGCTGTTCGACCCGAGTCAGCCCGTGTTGGGCAACCTTGCTCAGCAGCTGGCGGCAGAGCCCCTGATTACGCCATCTCCGGTGGGTTCTTACCAGCTGAAAGCGCCCCAACTTATCGGTAAAGAAGAGACCGCAGCTGGCAACCAGCTGATCATCCAGCCAGACCCCCCACCAGTTTCCCAGTCCGTCGGCGATCATCGCCTGATAGAGCTCTCGGCGGGAGTGAAGATAGGAGAGATAACTCTCCTTTGAATGGGCTTCATCTCGCTCATGGAGCTCGAAGTCGATCCACTCTTGCCAGTCAGCAGGCTTGAATGCACGCACTTCGGCATGGGAAAGGGCGCTATCGGACATTTGCCAGCCATCCTTGTCGAGTGCCAGAACAACGCACTCCAGATACTGATATCCGGTAGTGACGAAGCCGGCGACCCGGCTGTTCTGCCCTTCGGCCAGTGGCCACTGGAAAGTTCGGTGCTGGATCCTGGGATCCTGGCCAATCAGCTGATCGAATGCGGCTTCCAGCCATCCTTTATCCCTGTCACTGGGGGGAGAGGCGAGCAGCAGATAGTTGCCAAAGTAGTAGTCGGGAGCATCCGGAGTGCGCACGGCCCAGAACTGCTCGTGCCGAGTGACCTCGCCCTGATAGCGATCAAACAGCAAGTCGGTGGCAAAGCCGGGGTGGGTATCCATGATGGTGCTCCTGCGAAGATTCAATCTTTTATCGGCAGGTGCAGGAAGAAGTAGATAAAAAGGGGCCGGAGAATTGATTCTCCGGCCAAACAATCACACGCAGATTCAGAACGTCCAGGACGATCCGTCGTCTATCATAACTCGCCCGGGATAATTTTGGGATGAGGAGTTCCGCTTAGTCGTTGATTAATTTGTAACGATGAGTTTCATCTGACGGTGTTTGTGAAATGACAGTTGACTTTATATTGCTTTGCTCATAAATATAGAGACGTTTGGACGTCCAAACATCCGTTTTGGCGTGCGTAGATGGATAGCAGGACAGGGAGAAGAGCAGATGGGATTTCACAGTGCACGTCAGGTTGAAGCGCTCAACCAGAGTCTGGCAGATTTGAATGGCGATATATCGGTCAGTTTCGAGTTTTTCCCGCCCAACAGTGAAGGGATGGAAAACACTCTCTGGCAGTCCATTGAGCGACTGAAAGTGCTGGAACCCAAGTTCGTCTCCGTGACCTATGGCGCCAATTCCGGCACTCGGGATCGCACTCACAAGGTGATCAAGGATATCAAGGAGCGCACCGGTCTGATTGCCGCGCCCCACCTGACCTGTATCGATGCCAGCCGCGACGAGCTGCGGACCATTGCCCGCGACTACTGGAACAGCGGTATCCGCCATATTGTGGCCCTGCGTGGTGATCTGCCTCAGGGGGTGGATAAGCCCGAGATGTATGCCACCGATCTGGTTGCCCTGCTCAAGGCTGAAGCTGACTTTGATATCTCGGTGGCGGCCTATCCGGAAGGTCACCCGGAGGCGAAGAGCGCCCAGTCGGATTTGCTCAACCTCAAGCGCAAGATCGATGCCGGTGCCAACCGCGCCATTACCCAGTTTTTCTTCGATGTGGAGACCTATCTGCGTTTTCGGGATCGCTGTGCCGCTATTGGTATTGATGCTGAAATCGTGCCGGGGATCCTGCCGGTCTCCAACTACCAGACCCTGGCCAAGTTTGCCGGTTTCACCAACGTGAAGATCCCGCGCTGGATGCATCAGCGTTTTGAAGGGCTGGAGAACGATCAGATGACTCGTAATCTGGTGGGGGCGAGTATCGCTATCGATCAGGTGCGGGTGCTGAGTCAGGAAGGGGTCAAGGATTTCCACTTCTATACCCTGAACCGATCCGAATTGACCTATGCCATCTGCCACACCCTGGGGGTTAGACCGAAAGGCCAGCCGTAACCGCCAGAGGGATAAAAAAGCCAATGAGTTGCTCATTGGCTTTTTTGTTATGGCGACCCGTCAGGGTCTGGTCGGGGCGATCTCTTTCGGCTCGAGATCGATCACCGCATTGCCTGCCGCTCCCGGATACTGGTGATAACTCTGGTCCTGCTCCAGGGTGTAGAAGGTATCCAGATAGTCATCGTCGTTGGTCATCCAGGAGTCGGGCAGCGCCTTGACGATACGACCACCCAGATCGAGGAAGGGGAGGCCCTCCGGTACTCCGCCAGCGGTAAAGCCGAGCTTGAGCGCCTCAATCAACAGGTCGGCCAGCTCCTTGTAGTTGACGTTGTCATCCTGCTCCATCATCACGATATCAACCGCACCCCAGCGGTAGCGATCCCAGTAAACTAGGATCTGGTTGGGGGTGTAGTCGGTATTGTCATAGTCGAGGTAGGGCATATCAACGATATCGACCACGGGCTCATCCCGACTGGGGTTGACCCCGGCGACGACGGCATAAACCTCGGCAGCACCAAGCAGCCAGGGCTCCTGATCATCTTTCAGTCTGATCTTTTTCAGAATGCTGGTTTTGAGCGGTGCCGTGCTGGTAGCGGCTTTGGGTTGGGGGGCTGCCTGCATATCGGCCGCGGCAAATGCCTTGCGCATCACCTGCAGACCGGCATTTTTGGCTTTCACCGGATCGGCTTCGACCACGAGCACAGGGCGGGCCGGTGCCTTGTCGACATCCAGATAGACCGGATTGCCGGCGCTGTCGAACGCTTCGATGGCACTCCAGCTCTTCTCATCACCGCTCGGGACATAAGCGACCAGCGGTTCAACCCCCTGTTGCAAAGCTGCGGCCTGTTCCGGGTTGGCCAGTCGCAGCTGCATCAACTGCTTCACTTCCCCGTCTAGCCCTTGTCGGGCGATCGCTGCCTGATTGGCATCTGTTGCTTGCCGTTTAAGGCGGGTGGGCGCTTTCTTCAACAACTCTGGCAGCGGGCTTTGGTACTGAGGATTGCTTACCAGAGGCAGCAAACTCTTCTGTTGTAGCGCGAGCTGGCGCGCCAGCTCCCGATCCGTATCGGCAGCCTGGACGCTCGTGGCGCCCAGTATGGCCAGCAATAACAAGACAGCCTGACTTTTCATTTTTATTCTCCGTTATATGAACCTGACAGGCGGCAAATTGGGAAGAAGATGCCGCCTGATGCCACTAGATTAAAATTAGTTTCAGTTGTGAACTATTTTGTACGGAGAGTGTGGAATGGTTCACGGTTTGTGATCCAATTGATTCCTTTGTCGATAAATTTGGATGCCATAGAGCCCCATGCCGATGAGCAGTCCCCAGCAGGCGGCAGCGATGCCGAGCAGGTTGATACCGGAAGCCGTGATGATGAAGGTCAGCAGGGCGGCCTCACGGGCATCGTCGTGTTGCAATGCGGTGTGCATGCTGCTGCCGATGGTGCCGAGCAGGGCTAGCCCGGCGACACTGGTCACCAGTGTCGCCGGGAAGGCTGTGAACAGCGCCGCCACCGTGGCCCCGAAACAGCCGGTCAGCAGATAGAAGCAGCCAGCCCACACTGCCGCGGGCCAGCGCCGGTTGGCATCCGGATCCACCTCTTTCCCCATGCAGATGGCAGCGGTGATGGCCGCCAGGTTGAAGGCGTAACCGCCGAAGGGAGCCAGCAGCAGACCGGTCAGGCCGGTCCAGGTGATGAGAGATGAGGTGGCGGGTTGATAGCCGTGGGCCCGTAAAATGGTAATGCCCGGCATGTTCTGGGAGGTCATGGTGACGATGAACAGTGGCAGAGTGATACCGAACAGGGCACCAAGGGAGAACTCTGGCCAGATCATGACCGGGCCGGCCAGTTGCCAGTGAATGGTGTCAAGTTGCAGCTCTCCTCTCAACAGGCAGATGAGGATACCGACAGCCAGCACCAGTACCATGGTATAGCGTGGCCAGAGATGGCGGCCGAGCAGGAACGCCAGCAACAGGCTGCCGAGCAGCATGGGATCTGCCGGCGCGACCTTGAACAGATCCAGCCCGAATTTGAGCAGTACCCCGGCAAGCATGGCCGCTGCCAGCTGGGCGGGGATATGACGCATTAGTCGATCGAACCAGCCGCTGATGCCGCACAGGGTGATCAGCAGGGAAGAGATAATAAAGGCGCCAATGGCCTCGGCCAGGGTGAAGTCGCCCAGGCTGGTGATGAGCAGGGCGGCCCCCGGAGTCGACCAGGCGGTCAAGACGGGGATGCGGTAATAGAGGGAGAGGGCGATGCAGCTGATGCCCATGCCGATACCCAGCGTCCATAACCAGGACGTGAGCTGGGTGGCATCTGCTCCGGCTGCTGTGGCGGCCTGAATGATCAAGATGACCGAGCTGGTATAACCGACCATCACGGCGATGAAGCCGGCGACCAGATGGGGAAGGGCAAAGGGCATATAACGTCCTTGTGGGGTTGTGGCGGTCTGTGCGTTATTGCGTACAATATTGCACCAGACTATATCGTTGTGCGCTATAGCGCACAAGGCGATTAATGCAGGCGCAATTAAAGAGGCAGTCATGCAAGAGATGAATAAGCATCTGGCACAACGTCTGAGGGGATTACGCTGCGAACTGGGATGGAGCCTGGATGTAGCGGCGCGGGAGACTGGCGTCAGCAAGGCGATGCTGGGCCAGATTGAGCGAGGGGAATCGAGCCCGACGGTGGCCACTCTGTGGAAGATTGCGACCGGGTTCCGGGTCTCTTTCTCCAGTTTCATCGAATCAGCTCCCGCAGCGCAAAGCGATGTGCTTTACCGTACCGCCGATGCTATTCGCCAGCAGCCGGCGGGAGAGGGCATGCAGGTTGCGCCTCTATTCCCTTATGAGAGGCGCTTTGGTTTCGAATTGTTTGAGTTGACCCTGTTGCCCGGTTATCAGCGAGAATCAGAACCCCATGAACCAGGAGTGACCGAGCATGTCATCGTCATCAGCGGCCAGATAGAAGTGCTGGTGGAGGGAGAGTGGCGTTCCTTGACACAGGGCGAGGCGGTGCGTTTTGCGGCTGATCGCCCTCATGGTTATCGCAATCAGGGGGTGGCCCCAGCCATCTTCCACAATCTTATCCACTATCCGGCCAGCAGATCATGACCCACTTGGATCAGCCAGGGCGCCCATCAGCCCGAGGGCTGGTCAATATGGGAGCATAGACCCAGACAAACAGCCCATACGCCAGGCTCCAGGCCAGGCCGCTGAGGTTCCAGCCATGCAGGGTATAGGCAGGCCAGAATAGCGGGATCACGACCCTGAGCATGGCGGCCATGATCACCAGCGCGAAAGCGCACTGGATCCTGCGCCCCACCTGCAAGGCCCGGCCACTGTGACCAAGGGAAACCCGGGCTATCATCCCCAGAATCATGGTTCCCATGCAGCCGGCACTGAGCAGGTGGCTGGCCAGCGATAGACCGATGGGAAGGCCGGCAGCCAGAGCACCAAGGGCGAACAACCCAAGTGGGGTAAACAGGTAGGCGAGGTGCAGCGACCACAAGAGAGGTTGGCCAAGAGTGGACGACAGCCGCCAACGCAGCTGGCGCCACAAGTGCAAAACGGCCGCCACTATATATAGAGGGAACATATAGATGCTGGTAGTCCACGGGGTGGGTAGCAGCAACCAGCTCACCAACGTGATCCATAGTGTGGCGAGAGCCGCTCGCTCCAGCCATAGAAGAGATACTACTTTTTCCATCCCCGTGGCTCTGGCGGTAAAGAAGGGGATGACTCGTCCTCCCATCACGGCGATCAGGGTCGTAAACAAGAGCACAGTGGTAATGAACAGATGTTCCATGCTTGCCCACTGCGTCTGCCACAGCCAGCTGGCAGCGTTGAGCATGGTCAGTACAACCAGCAGAGGCACAAAGAAGAGGTTGCGCCATTGTTTAGTCTGCACGATAGGTTTGGCCAGATACCAGGCGCAAAGCGGCAGCCAGAACAGGTCTGCTGCCATCAAGAAGGTATTGTGTTCGCCCTGCCAGGGCAGCAAAGCTCTTGGCAATGCCCACAGCGCCACGATCAGCACTAGCGGCCAGCTTCTCACCCCGGGGTGAGCGGTCCAGTTCTGCACTGCGGTCAGCAGAAATCCAGCAACAATCGCCGCTCCGAAGCCAAACAACATCTCGTGAGCATGCCACCAGATAGGATTACCAATCCCCTGCAGGACGAACCAGCTATTGAGCTACCCAAGCCAGCCCAGCATTGCCAATGTTGAGAACAAAGCGCCGAGCAGGAAGAAAGGCCGAAATCCGAGGCGGAACAGAGGAACAATTTTTTCCTCTGCACGGCTATCCAGGATCTGATGCATGACGAGACCTTAATTGAACATTTGAAAAGCCAATCATAAACTGGCTTTTCAAATGTTCAATTAAAACCGATATGCTGATAAGGGCAAGAAGTGAGGGGGCTGTGATAAATCGTGGCAGATAGCTTGATTTGGCTGTTGAGGTGCCTGCAGCAAGCTGATTTCGCCGGTTTAACATGCTGATTGGTGGCTTTGTGAGCGAACGAACAGCGAAAGCCATCTTTTTGCAATTATCCCCTTGCCAGAACGAATTCACTCCCTATAATGCGCCTCCATCGACACGGCAAGCGGCAACGCAAACAATCCGGTCGATAACATCGAAAAGCCTTTGGAAATAAGGCTTGACTCGAGAAGGCGGTTGAGTAGAATGCCACTCCCGCAGCAGCAAAAGCTGCGTCGCTCTTTAACAATTTGAATCAAGCAA
>NZ_CAWNWX010000101.1:14220-40029 GCF_963878195.1 Aeromonas sp. HMWF016 | reverse complement strand
TGTGGCTTGTTTTGTTTGGCGACTAATGAGATCGCACAAACTGGACTGAGTTCCCTTCCTCCAGTGATCTACTATTCGGAACAGCTATTTAGCTGGGTCTAATAGCGAGTGGATAAGTAGCCGCGTTATTACACTCCGTCTCAACCTGCCAGCAGTTGTCCTTTGAGCAGGGACGACAGGGTTTTCACAGTCAGCACGGCCAGAGCCAGGCTCAAAAAGAGCAGGATAGCGATGGCGATCAGTTGCAGCGGCAACCCCTCCTGGGCGTAACCATATTTCAGCGCGGCATTGCTCAGGGCGGCCATCGGGAAGCTGATGGCCCACCAGGAGATGGCAAAACGCATCTTTGTGTGGAACACCTTGAACGAGACCACGGCGAACAGAAACAGGGTGAAGTAGTAGAGCATGCCAGCGAAGCGATCGATGGTGCCAAAATAGTTGGTATAGGCCAGGAAACCCACGGCAAACGGTGCGACCAGGATCATCATGCTCGGCGTCATGGCGGTTGCCAGCGGTGCCTGCTGGATCAGACGCTGGAAGATCATGATGATAAAGAGCAGTGCCAGCAAGCCGCCGATGGCCAGACCCGCCAGATTGAGCTCGCTTGCCCACGCCATGGGCATATGGGAACCGGTGACCGCGATATCGAGCGATGCAACGCCCGGGATCAGCCAGACCGGCAGTGCATGCTGCGGATCCTGCTCCCCCTTGAACAGACGGGAGACCAGCAGGGCGCTGAGCAGCAGGGTCAGGAGGCTGCCGGCGCTCCAGAGGATCTCGCCTGCCAGAGGAAAGTAGATGCCGACCACCGCCGAGACCAGCATCATGCTGATGGTAATGGTGCCAAAAAAGTTGCCGGTTACCGGATGGTTGAATTCGGCGCGGCAAAGCGCGGGATAGCGTACACATTTGATCCCGTAGGTCAGGATCAGCACGGCGAAGATCAGTACGGCAAACGCCCCGATCGCCTCTGCCGGCAGCAGAGAGCCGCCCACATAATGGTATGCCTGCCGCCAGGCCAGACTGAGGCCGGAGAGCCCCATGACCGAGGCGAACAGATTGACCGGCAGATTGCTCAGGGAGGATTTGGGTAAAACCTCGAGCTCGGTGGTTGATAAGGTGAGCGTGTTGGTGGTGTTCATCGTTGATTGTTCCTGTTGTTGCTGTGAGAAGCATTGTCAGACAAAATCAAAATGTCCGAAATTGCACATATACGACAATTACAGACAGTCATTCGACAGAAACAGCAACCAAGAGCAAGAGAGCCCATGCGCATCACCATAATGGCGTTTCCCCGAGTTCAGTTTCTGGATGTGATAGGTCCAGCAGATGTATTTGCCGAGGCTGCGCGTCAGCTGGGGCAACCGCGAGCCTACCGGATCGAGGTGATCAGCACGCAGGCCGGTTTGCTCAAGGCAAGCAATGGCTTGCCGTTGCACTCATCGGCCTCTTATCGGGAGCACAAGGGGCGGATCGACACCTTGTTGATTGCGGGCAGCCCCTACATCGAGGAGCTGAACCCCGACAGCGAGTTGCTTGCGTGGCTGCGGGAGCAATCCAACCGGGTCAGACGTATCGGTTCTGTCTGCAGCGGTGCTTTCTTGCTGGCGGCAGCCGGCCTGCTTGAAGGGCGCAGGGTGACGACCCACTGGCGATCCAGCGCCCGGTTGGCACGTCGCTATCCGGGTATCCTGCTGGAATCGGACAGCATCTACATCAAGGATGGCAACATCTACACCTCTGCCGGTGTGACAGCCGGGATGGATCTCGCGCTGGCGATGGTTGAGGAGGATCACGGCAAAGAGCTTGCCCTGAAAGTGGCGCGCGAGCTGGTGATGTTCTTCAAGCGGCCGGGAGGGCAGGCCCAGTTCAGCCACTATCTGGCCGCTCAGTCGTCAGAGCGGTCGATCATCAACCGCACCATCGAACATATCCAAAGCAATCTTGATAAGCCGCTCTCCGTGGCAGCGCTGGCCGGGCAGGTTGGCATGAGCGAGCGCAACTTTGCCCGGGTATTCAAAAGCGAAGTGGGGCAGACACCGGGGGAGTTCGTGGAGCTGGCCCGGCTGGATCTGGCGCGCCGCCTGCTGGAGGAGACCGAGCTGCCCCTGAAGCGGCTGGCGGGAAAGGTGGGTTACGACAGTCTGGACAGCTTTCGCCGGGCGTTTGTTCGCCGGTTCGGCACCACGCCCAGCGACTATCGCCAGCGGTTTGCCAGCACCACTGAATAACAGAGCGGATTATCGCCTCGCTATTCTGTTCATTTTCCGTGGGAGAGTGTCGGGGAGGGCGTTGCAAAGTACCACGGCGTTTTGGCATCTGTCGGGAGAGACGGCATAATGGCGCCTCACTGAGGAGACGTTATGAAATATATTGGAGCCCACGTCAGCGCATCTGGCGGGGTGGAAAACTGCATCGCCCGCGCCCAGGCCATCGGTGCCAACGCATTTGCGCTTTTTACCAAGAATCAGCGTCAGTGGCAGGCGGCTCCCTTGTCGGATGCCTCCATCCGCGCTTTCAAGGCGGCCTGCGACAAGGCCGGTTTTCTGCCGGAGCAGATCCTGCCCCACGACAGCTACCTCATCAATCTGGGTCACCCCGATCCCGATGGCCTCGCCAAATCCCGTGATGCGTTTCTCGACGAGATGAAGCGCTGCGAACAGCTGGGACTCTGTTATCTGAATTTTCACCCCGGCAGCCATCTCAAGCAGATCCCCGAGGCGGCCAGCCTCAAGCTGGTGAGTGAATCCATCAACTGGGCGCTGGAGCGCAGTGCAGGGGTAACGGCGGTGATCGAGAACACCGCCGGGCAGGGGACCAACCTCGGCTGGTCGTTCGAACACCTCGCCACCATCATCGAGGGGGTGGAGGACAAGAGCCGGGTCGGTATCTGCTTCGATACCTGCCACGCCTTTGCCGCTGGTTACGATCTGCGCACTGCCGAGAGCTGCGCCACTGTCTTTGCCGAGTTCGACCGCACGGTGGGTTTTCAGTATCTCAAGGGGATGCATATCAATGGCGCCAAGTGCACCTTCGGCAGCCGGGTCGATCGCCACCACAGCCTGCGGGAAGGGAATCTGGGGGAGGCGGTGTTCCACCACATCATGAACGATGATCGTTTCGATCGTATTCCGCTGATCCTCGAGACTATCGACGAGTCCATCTGGGGCGAGGAGATCAGCTGGTTGCGTTCGCTGCAACAGGCGTAGACCAGATTCTCAGGATAAATAGAGAGGGAGCCGCGGCTCCCTCTCTGCTTTTTCCGTCAGTGGCGTTCTGGTTTGCCAGCGCGCTCTGAGCGGGCGTTACTCTGCGCTGATCACCTCGGCATCGTTCAGCTGAGCCCGGCAGAAGTGGATAAAGTGGCGCAGGGAAGCGGAGTGGTACTTCTGCTTGTGCCAGATAAGGGAGAGCTGGCGCGGAAAACGACGGCTGAGGGGCAGGGCGATCAGACGGCCATCAGCCAGACGATCCGAGGCGGCAAGGCGGGAGATGAAAGAGATGCCGAGCCCCTTTTCAACCGCCAGCATCACGGACTCCAGAGTGTTGAGCTCAAGGCCCGCTTGCCAGTTGGGCAGGCCGGGCTGGATCTGGCGGATAAACTGTTCGCGGCTGCCGGACTGGGGTTCACGCAGCACCCAGGTCTCTCCACCCAGTCGGGAGAGGGAGAGATCGACCTGGTTGGCCAGTGGGTGATCAGGGTGTGCGATCACCAGCATCTCGTCCTGCAGCCAGGGTTCGGTGACGAGATCGGGATGGTGGTTTTCCCCCTCGATCAGCGCCATATCCAGCTCGAAGTTGGCGAGTGCGTGGCAGAGCAGATGGGTGTTGTTGATGGTCACCTTGGGGGGGAGCCCCAGCTCCTGCTTGCTGGTGGCGAGCAAGGTGGGGAGCAGGTAGTTGCCGATGGTCTGGCTGGCGCCAAGACGCAGCTGGCCGCTCGGCTCGGCATCGGCACGAAACAGGTTTTCGATATCCTGCATCCGGGTCAGCAGCTCTTCAGCAGCAGGTTGTAGCAGACGCCCCTCGTTGTTGAGCTGCAATCTGGGGTGGATGCGATCAAACAGCGGTGTGGCGAGCTGGCGCTCCAACTCCTGCAGTGACTGGGAGACGGCCCCCTTGCTCAGACAGAGTTCGTTGGCAGCCAGGCCAAGGTTGCCGTAGCGGGCGATGGTGGCGAACACCTTCAGCTGTTGCAGGGTCAGTTTCATCGTGTTTGGTAATCCTGAATGAGTGATTCAATTCATTTAGATATCGTAAACGATAAGGGGCCATTATCCTATCGCCATAGTCATCAATAGAAAGGTGTCATCATGATCGCAAGAACCCGTAAATCCCTGGCTGCCGCTCCAACCCCCATGGCGGGTCTGGCGCTGGGCATTGCCAGTCTCGGTTGGTGTTGGGAGAATGCCGGTCACTTCGATGGACGGATGCAGCTGCTGGGCGCCGCTATTGCCGCTGTGCTGCTGGTGATCCTGACCTTCAAGTTTTTGTTCCACCCGAACCTGCTGATGCAGGATCTGGCTCACCCGGTAGTCGGTAGCGTAGTGCCGACCTATGCCATGGGTACCATGGTGGTCTCCAAGGCGCTCGGCATGCTGGCTCCGCAAGCGGGTGAAGCGCTCTGGCTGTTTGCCGTGGCCGTTCACCTGTTGTTCCTGGCTACCTTTATCTGGCATCGCGCCAAAGAGTTCGAGATCCACCACATGGTGCCGAGCTGGTTCGTACCACCGGTCGGGATCATCGTGGCTGACGTCGCCTTCCCGGGTGGTCAGTTTGCACCGCTTGCCAACGCGCTGCTCTGGTTCGGGGTCATCTGCTACGGTCTGATGTTGCCGCTGATGCTCTATCGCCTCATTTTCAGCCACGAAGTACCGGATGCAGCCAAGCCGACCATCGCCATTCTGGCGGCCCCGGCAAGCCTCTCGCTGGCCGGCTACCTGACTGTCAGCCAGGATCCCTCCCTGCTGCTGGTGGCCATGCTGTTTGGTATCGCGATCCTGATGACTGGCATCATCTATTTGGCCTTCATCAAACTACTGCGTCTGCCATTCTCACCGGGTTATGCCGCCTTCACCTTCCCGCTGGTGATCGGTGCCACCGCCCTGTTCAAAGTGGCTCATCTGGTGGAAGGGTTTGAGCAGAGCGCTCACTATGTCGAGCAGATCCGCCTGCTGGCCCACTTCGAGCTGGGGGTGGCCACCGTCATCGTCGGTTATGTGGCACTGCGTTACCTGATGTTTTTTCTGCCGCAGCGTGATACCGAAATGAACCACGGCATTGCCCGCCAGGGTGCTCATCGTTAAATCTTAAAGATGTGACATCGGAAAATGGATAAGCAGTGCGCTCGGAGAGCGACGGGATAAACGACCAGTCATACGATGGATGGACAAAGAGCCACCCGCTGGTTGTGTAATAAGTAAAATGCCCCGCCATGCGGGGCATTTTTTTACCTTTACGCCACATCTGTCGTACGAATCTGCCTATCGTGCGTGATATAGCGGATTTAACTGGTATTACCTGTCAGGGCGACTACAATAGCCCACCCTTTTGATGTAAACCGTGAATCATGTCCCCCCAAGATCCCCTGTTCAACCCCGCTTTTGAAGCTCGTTTCCTTCATCCCCGTTACTGGTTCAGCTGGTTGGCACTCGGTGTGCTGATGGCGCTCGCGTTTGTTCCGGTGCGTCTGCGTGACCGGCTGGCCGAGGGGCTGGCCCCGCTGGTATTTCGCATCTCGAAAAAGCAGCTCTATATCGCCAGAACCAATCTGGAGATCTGCTTTCCAGACAAGACTCCGGCCGAGCGCGATGCTCTCGCGCTGACCTCCATCCGGGTGGGACTCAAGAGCCTGCTTGGGTTTGGCGAGTTCACCATGCGCAGCCAGCGCTATCTGATGAGCCGGATGCAGGTGAGTGGTTGGGAACATATCGAGGCGGAGCAGGCGGCCGGTCGGCCGGTGATCCTGGTGGTGCCCCACACCTGGCCGGTGGATGCCGCCGGTTACTGCTTCACTCAGCGTGGGGTGCCCATGTGCACCATGATGAAACGGGCGCGCAATCCGGTCTTTGACTGGCACCTCAACCGGGCGCGGGCCAAGAATGGTTGCCGCGTCTATGAGCGCAGCGCCGGCATCAAGGCGGTGATCAGAACCATCAAGAGCGGTCGCAGCTTCTTCTATCTGCCAGATCAGGATCACGGTCGCGAAAAGAGTATCTTCGCCCCCTTCTTTGGCCACCCGAAAGCCACCTTGCCGGCGTTGTCGCGGCTGGTGGAAGTGAGCGGTGCCAAGGCGGTGCCACTGCTTGCCTGCTATGACGAAGAGAATCACTGCTACCGGTTGGAGATCGAAGCGCCATTCGATAATTATCCCACTGCGGATGTGATGGCTGATACCTGCCGGATGAACGACACGGTGCAGCAGCAGCTGACCCGCCATCCGGGCCAGTACATGTGGTTCCTCAAGATCTTCGATACCCGCGAGGGTCAGGAGGGACTCGATGGCCTCTACGAGGCGGGGATCCAGCGCATTCGTAAGGGGCTCTCTCCTTACGCCTGATCGCGCACAGTCTGGCGGCCTCATGCTGTCTGCCGGATAAAAATGGCCCCGAGAGGGCCATTTTTTGATCCCGAGTGGGATGGCCATCACCTCTGGGAATGGGAGCCAAGGGGCACAGGGTAGAAAAAAATGTCAGGATAACTACAATAACCGTTTGTTTTTCATGACTTGATGGCTGACATGTCCCCATTAGATCCGGTATTTGACACCACATTTCATCCCCGTCTGCTCCACCCCAAATGGTGGGGTAGCTGGTGTGCACTGGGTTTGCTCTCCCTGCTTGCATTCATCCCGGCACGCGTGCGGGACGGCTTTGCCAATCTGGTGGCGCCCACTCTGCTGCGTTTCTCGAAAAAGCAGGCCTATATCGCTGATACCAACCTCAAGATCTGTTTTCCCGAGCTGGATGAGGCGGCCCGCGCAGCCCTGCTGCTCAAATCGATCCGAGTCGGCCTCAAGACCTTTATGGGCTTTGGCGAGCTGACCTGGCGCAGCCCGGCGCACCTGCTGCGTAACATCAAGGTAAGCGGCTGGGAGCATATCGAGGCGGAGCAGGCCGCAGGCCGACCGGTTATCCTGGTCGTTCCGCACACCTGGGCTGTGGACATGCTGGGCCGCTACTTCGCGCTACGGGGGATAAGCATGTGCACCATGATGAAGAGCGCCAAGGATGAGGTGTTCGACTGGTATATCAACCGCGAGCGGGCCAAGGGGGGCAAGGTGTATGAGCGCAGCGTCGGCATCAAGCCGGCGATCAAGTCCGTGCGCGGCGGGGCTAGCTTCTTCTACCTGCCGGATCAGGATCATGGTCGGGATGCGAGCGTCTTCGCCCCCTTCTTTGGCCATCCCAAAGCGACCCTGCCGGCGCTACCCAAGCTGGTGAAGCTGACCGGCGCCAAGGCGTTGCCCATCTTCGCCAGCTATGACGAGGATGCCGGCTGCTATCTGCTGGAGATTGAACCGCCGTTCGATCCTTACCCCACTGCGGATGTGATGGCGGATGTGGTCGCCATGAACCGCATGGTGGAGCAGCAGGTGATTCGCCACCCCGAGCAGTACATGTGGTTTCTCAAGATTTTCGAAACTCAGGAGCATCAGGAGGGGCCGGATGGCCTCTATGAGGCGGGGATCCAGCGGATCCGCCAGGGATTGCCCCCCGAGCCCTGAGTTGAACTGGCCCGCTTGCGGGCCATTTTTGTTGCCGTGGCACGCCCGGAGGGGAATTTTCAGTGCCGGAAGATGGACAAACAGCGGGCAGGCAGTGGATAACTGAGTGTCCGGACAGAAAAATGGGCAGGTGGACGTGCAGCAGACAATTTTGCAACGGGCAGAGAGAGTGAAAGGGCGGTCATGAAAGTTCCAAATCGAATCCAACCCCTGGTTGATGACGGCCTGGTCGACGAGGTCATCAGCCGGTTGATGAGCGGCAAAGAGGCCGATGTCTACGTGGTGCGCTGTGGCGATGAAACTCGCTGCGCCAAGGTATACAAAGAAGCGTCCAAGCGCAGCTTCAAGCAGGCGGTGGTCTATCAGGAGGGGCGCCGGGTGCGAAACAGCCGCAGCGCCCGCGCCATGGAGAAGGGCTCCAAGTACGGTCGCAAGCAGCACGAAGAGGTGTGGCAGAGCACCGAGGTGGATGCCCTGTTCAAGCTGGCGGCTGCTGGCGTGCGGGTGCCGAAGCCCAATGTCTGTCTGGATGGCGTGTTGTTGATGGAGCTGGTCACCGATGCCGATGGCAATGTGGCACCCCGCCTCAACGACGTGGCTCTCAGCCATGAGCAGGCGCTGGCGGATCACGCCAAGGTGATTGGTTATGTGGTACGCATGCTCTGCGCCGGTCTTATTCACGGCGATCTTTCCGAGTTCAACGTGCTGGTGGATGAGCATGGCCCCGTGATCATCGATCTGCCGCAGGTGGTGGATGCGGCCGCCAACAATCAGGCCAGAGCCATGCTGGAGCGCGACGTCAATAACATGCGCAACTACTACGGCATGTATGCCCCCGAGCTGCTCAAAACGAACTACGCCAGAGAGATGTGGGCGCTTTACGAGGATGGCAAGCTCACGCCCCAGAGCGAGCTGACCGGTCAGTTCGAGGAGAGCCGGGAGGCCATCGATCTCGATGCCGTGCTTGACGAGATCGCCAGTGCCGAAGAGGAGGCTTATGCCCGTCAGGCACGGATGAAGGCAGAGCAGGAAGACAACTACTGAGAGTTTGCCACTCTCGCCACCAGAGCGCCCTCGAGGCGCTCTTTTTATTGCTATGGGCTGGTTATGTTGGGGCTTGGTGTGTCGGAAGGGGCAGGGGGAATATCCGGTATATCGCCAACCAGCAGCGATCTCCCGGGTGGAAGCGCCGCTCCAGCCATACACCGCCAGCTTTCGCAATCACCCTGCGGGAGGCCTGATTATCTTCATCACAGCTGACCAGTACCGGTGCGCTCAAAATGTGTTGCTGTACCCAGCCAAGTAGCATGGTTGCAGCCCCTTCGCCACGGCGGGAGGGGCGGGTTTCGTAACCGATGTGGCCCAGCCACTGTTGGCTGGCCTCATTGTCACCGTGGCGCAGGCGCAAGGTGGCGAGGATCTCCCCGGCATCGAGGGCAAAGTAGGTGGTGGTGGTTGGATAGCCGCTTGGCAGGTTATGCCCAGCGGCATGCTCCAGCAGTGCTTGTAGCCAGCTGTCCGGATCAAATTGCGCAACCTGATAGAGCGGCAATCCAGCCTCGGCACACTCGGCAACATAGTTGCGATAGGCGGCAGCATCGCTCAGGCGGGCCGGGCGGCATTCGTAGCGGGTCGGCACTGGCTGTTCCTGTGCAGTGGGAGTTGCATCCGCCATTCAATCAGCGGCCACGACCGGCAGTGCCATGACGTTGGCCTCCCGGCCGAGGTGGGCCAGCAGGCGGCGCACATCGTCGAGGCGGATAATCAGGGTGGCGGTATTGACCAGCGGATGGCACTGCATCTGCTCCGCTTGCCAGATGGCCTCGTCCACCACCAGCTCTACCGCGTTTTCCCTGTCGCGCACCATGGCGAGCAGGGTGACCGAACCCGGGGTGAGGCCAAGCACGGCCTCCAGCCGTTCTGGCGAGCCAAAACTCAGCCGCTTGACGCCAAGGGCGGCTGCCAGCGCCTTGAGATCGACCCGGCTCTCCTCCGGCGTTACCACCAGAAACAGCCGCTCGCTTTTCGGATCGCGCAAAAATAGGTTCTTGCTCTTGGCGGCAGGCAGGTCGGGCAGCAGCCGGCTGGCCTCCTCGCAGGTGAAGACGGGGGCGTGATCGATGCGCTGATAGGGAATGGCCAGCTGATCCAGCAGAGAGTAAAGCGCCACCATGACCTCCTGATATCGGGTGAAGAGTGGGGGGATGAATGGCATCGCGAATACAGCCGCCACCGGCATTAGCTGCCACTCTGGCCGAGCTTACCAGTTTGCGGCTCCTCTCGCAGCTTGGTTAGGCCATGGCGGCTGGCGTGGCAATTGCAGCAAAGCACTGTATGAACGTACAATACTCCCATCTCCATGTTGATCCCGATGACTTGCATGACTGACCAACCGTCCATCCCACCCGTTACTCCGCCACGCGACGGCTTTATTCTGACCCGTCACGGACGGGATGTGCGCGGCCGTGGCGAGCAGCCGGAACGCACCGAGATTGTGATGTGGCTCTGGAGCGAGCAGGGACCGGTGCGGGTGGTAGTGCCGGGGCAGGAGCCGGTCTTCTTTTTGCCACAGAGCCATATGGAAGAAGCCGCCGAGCTGTTCAAGGGGGCCGGGGTGAGCGGGCGGTTTCGCCGCTTGCCGATGCACACCTTCGACGGCCGCGCCGTGGTGGGCTGCTACTTTACCACCCTGAGCGCCTTTCACCGCGCCATCGAGCTGCTGCTTATTCGCGGTCTGGAGCACTTCGAAGCGGATATCAGGCTGCCGGAGCGCTACTTGATGGAGCGTTTCATCACCGCCGGCGTGCGCTTCGAGGGGCGCACACTCAAGAAAGGGGGCAAGCACGGCTACTGGGAAGTGAACGAGGCACGTTGCGCACCGCAGGCGGTGACGCCGACCCTCTCCTGGGTGTCGCTGGACGTGGAGTGCGCCATGGACGGCGCCCTCTTCTCGGTGGGGCTCTACAGCGAAGAGGATGCGCGGGTCATCATGATCGGTACGCCGGAGGCCGATGCCGACAGCTGGGGTACCCGGGTCGAATGGGTGGCGGACGAGAGCACCCTGCTGAGTGCACTGGAGCGCTGGTTTGCACGGTACGACCCGGATCTGGTCATCGGCTGGAACGTGGTTAACTTCGATTTTCGCCTGCTGCTGCGCCGCGCCGAGCTCAACAAGCGGCGGCTGCGGTTGGGGCGCGGCCACGAGCTCTGCTTCTGGCGGTCATCCCGCAACGACCCCCAGAGCGGCAGCGTCATCATTCCCGGGCGCATGGTGCTGGACGGCATCGACACCCTCAAAAGCGCCACGTGGCAGTTCCCGAGCTACAGCCTGGATGCGGTGGCGAGCGAACTGCTCGGTCGCGGCAAGGATATCGAGGATGTGGCCAACCGGGGGGAGAAGATCACCGAGCTGTTCCACTCCGACAAGGAGGCGCTGGCCCGCTACAACCTGGAAGATTGCAGGCTGGTGTGGGAGATCTTCGACTATTGCCACCTCATCCCCTTTGCCATCGAGCGTGCCTCCCTCACCGGCCTTGAGCTGGACCGGGTCGGGGGCTCGGTGGCAGCGTTTACCAACCTCTACCTGCCGCGGCTCCATCGCGGCGGCTACGTGGCCCCCAATCTGCCGGCCGACGGTGGGCTGGCAAGTCCCGGCGGCTACGTGATGGACTCCAAACCCGGTC
The DNA here is from genome assembly GCF_963878195.1 of Aeromonas sp. HMWF016. NCBI lineage: Bacteria > Pseudomonadati > Pseudomonadota > Gammaproteobacteria > Aeromonadales > Aeromonadaceae > Aeromonas > Aeromonas sp. HMWF016. The sequence goes on along the minus strand of NZ_CAWNWX010000101.1, from coordinate 28,620 downwards.
TCTATCGCCACGTGCTGGTGCTCGACTTCAAAAGCCTCTATCCCAGCATCATCCGTACCTTTTGCATCGACCCCATGGGGCTCATCGAGGGGTTGCAGCATCCCGACCACGCCATTCCGGGCTTTCGCGGCGCCCTCTTCTCCCGCGAACGGCACTTCCTCCCGGATCTCATCGCCACTCTGTGGGCGGCGCGAGATCGGGCCAAGGCCGCCAGCAACAAGGCGCTCTCCCAGGCCATCAAGATCATCATGAACTCCTTCTACGGGGTGCTGGGCTCGGGGGGCTGTCGCTTCTACGACCCGAGGCTTGCCTCTTCCATCACTTTGCGCGGTCACGGCATCATGCAGCAGACCCGGGAGTGGATCGAAGGGGAGGGCTTCGAGGTGATCTATGGCGACACCGACTCCACCTTCGTGCACCTTGGCAAGGAGACCAGTCCCGCACAGGCGGACGAGATTGGCCGGCGGCTGGCAAAGATGATCAACGACAACTGGGCTGCGCTGATCAAGCGCGAGTTCAACCTGCCGAGCTATCTGGAGATCCAGTACGAGACTCACTATCGCCGCTTTCTGATGCCTACCATCCGCGGGCTGGAGAAGGGGAGCAAGAAGCGCTACGCGGGGCTGGTGGCTGGCAAGGAGGCGGGGGCAGAGGAGCAACTGGTGTTCAAGGGGCTCGAATCGGTGCGCACCGACTGGACGGCCCTTGCCAAGGCGTTTCAGACCCACCTCTACGAAATGGTGTTTCACGACCAAGATCCCGGCAGCTATGTGCGCACCATGGTGGACGAAACCCGGGCCGGCCAGCACGACGAGCTGCTGGTCTATCGCAAGCGGCTGCGCCAGAAACTCGAGGAGTACCAGAAGAACGTTCCACCCCATGTGCGGGCGGCGCGTCTGGCGGATGAGGAGAACCTGCGCCGCGGTCTGCCCCAGCGCTACCAGCATCGGGGCTCCATCGCCTATCTGATGACCCTTAATGGCCCCGAACCGCTGGAGTACCGGCGCACCCCCATCGATTACGAACACTATATCGACAAGCAGCTCAAACCCATTGCCGATGCGATCCTCCCCTTTGTCGGCGAGTCGTTCGAGCGGATCTGCGGCCAGCAGCTCGATCTTTTTTAGGGGTCATTTGCCTCTTTCTCTGTCGGGTACTTTACTTTTCCAAAATACTGTATAAAAATACAGTTATTCATCATGGAGAAGTATCCTATGCGTCTGGAAATCATCATCGACAAAAAACATCAGATCCCGACCTCCACCATGGAAGCGCTGCGCCAGGAGCTGCTCAAGCAGCTGGGCGAGAAGTTCCCCGATCTCCATGTCCGCGTTGCCCCGGGCAGCAGCATGTCCCTGACCGTCAGCCGCGCCAGCAAGGAGGACAAGGAGCTTGCCGAGGCTATGGTGCAGGAGGTGTGGGAAAACGCAGATAGCTGGATGCCGGAAGAGAGTCTGGCTTCCTGAAAAGGCTTATCACTGGTGGATTTGACAGCAAAAACGCAGCCCATTGGCTGCGTTTTTGTTTTGGTGGCAGCTCGCCGGGCGAGTCTGAGCGGATGCTTGCCGAGTTGACTCTTGGTGCTGGCTGAAACTCAGAGCCCGGCCCAGCTTTTGAGGCTCTGTTGCTGAACGCGGCGGTCCGCCTCGCTGATCTCGCCTTTGGCGCGCAGATCCTTGATGGCAAGCGGCAGGGCGGCCCGAACCTCATCGCTGCTCATCCCCGCCTTGAGGGCAGGGTGGTAGGCAAGCTTGAGCAGCACATAGTCGAGGCCGGTCAGGAAACTGTCGATGCTGTTGTCATTGAAGATGGAGGGAAACACCTTGTCTGAGTCGTTGGGCAGCCCCATCACCTGAGTAAACTCCTCCACTACGCAGTCGAGAAAGCGCCCCTTGGCGCGGCTGTAATCAACCGGAATGATGATGGTGGCACTGCTGATCTCGTGCTGCTTGTTGGTCGCAAAGTGGCCGATGCAGAGCCCCTCCTTGAGCGCGGCATTGACCGAGGGCGCGTTGCCCATGGTGCGCTTGGCCCAACCCTTCATCCGCTGGTAGTCGGTCATGATGAGGGTGAGGTTGGGTTTGCTGGTCACCATGCTGATAGGGTGGCCGGTGATGCGGGCGAGGTGGGCGGCTTGTACCTTGACTACCTCCGCCTGCAGCGGCTTGTCCCCCGACTCGTTGATGAGTTGCAATCGCACCGGTTGCTGCCAGCGGGTGAAGCGCGGGTGAGCGGTTTCGTGATACTCCCGCTCCATGGCGATGGCCATAAAACTCTCGGTGAGATAGCTGTCGCTCTGCCAGCGCTCTGCCCCGTGTGAGAAGAAAGAGCAGAGCGTGAGCAGGGCCAGCAGCCAGTGTGACATGCCCCGGGGACGGGCAGCGCGGCACAAATTGGCCATGACCACATTGGCGATAACGTGCGGGGCGCTAAAGGGGATAGCGGCAAATGACATGTTTCCTCCTTGAAACCACCGTCAACCTAGCGATTGGCCTTGTCGATATCGCGCCAGGTGAGCCATAGCCTCAGATCAAACTCCAGTTGATGATAGTCGGGCTCCATATGCTGGCAGAGTTGATAGAAGCTCTTGTTGTGATCCTTCTCTTTGATATGGGCCAGCTCGTGCGCGACGATCATCTTGAGAAAGGGGGCGGGTGCCTCCTTGAACAGGGCGGCGATGCGGATCTCGTTCTTGGCCTTGAGCTTGTTGCCCTGTACCCGGCTGATGTAGGTGTGCAGGCCGAGGGCATCCTTGATGACGTTGATCTTGCCGTCAAACACCACCTTTGACAGGGGGGCCGAGCTTTTGAGGTAGCGGTTTTTCAGCTCCATGGTGTAGGCGAGTAGAGCCTTGTCACTCTGGATCTGATGGCTATCTGGATAGCGCTTGGCCAGCATGTCGCCAAGTTTACCGGCCGCGATCAACTGTTGCACCTGCGCCTTGAGCGGTTCGGGATAGCCCCCGAGATAGGTCAGTTCCGCCATGTCTGTCACCCGTTACATCCCAAAGTGGGCCATTGTAGTCATCGCGGGCCTGCTTGCCTACCGGTGAGGAGTGAGGGGATGGAAAAAGGGCGGCCAAATGGCCGCCCTTTTTCGTTTCTGCGCTGGTTATCGACGACGATAGAGACCCGGATCCACCTCTTCATAGTGGCTGGTCAGGTATTGATAGAAGGCGAGATGGGAGGGCGAGCTCGGCTTTTTCAGCTCCTCGCTCACCCGCTCCGGCTTGGCGATGATGAACTTGGGGTTCTGGCGCTGGATGTCCGCCAGCACGCGAGCCCGCACGTCATAGGGCGGGTTGACGTTTGCAAAGAAGAGATAAGCGGAGGCCGGTTGACGATCGGTCCAGAGATAATATTGCGGCTGGATACCATCGACCCAGATCTTGTCGCTCGGGCTGGTTTCGGCCTTGATGCGATCGACCCGCACCTGCGCGGCCGGGTTGAAGGGGCGCCCCTTGATCGTTCCTTCCCAAGCGTTGTTGATCATTAGTAGCAGCATGGCCAGGGTGGCGAGCCAGGGGGTAGCGCTGCGCACATCCCAAGCGCGCCACAGGGGCACCAGAATGAGTACCGGCAGGGCCCACAGCAAACTGGTGCCGAGCACCTCGTTAACCCGCTCGAGGGACCACTCCTTGGTGCTCCAGCCGAAGACCAGCTGCTGGGCAAGCAGCCAGCTGGCGGTCAGCACCACCAGCGAGATGCAGAGCAGGCCGAGGGCATCGGCCTTCTGCTCGCTGCGATCCAGCAGTACCGCCAGCGGCAGCAGAGCCAGCTGCAGATAGAGCACATCGTAGTGATCGAACACATGGCCGGAGACCGAGTTGGCGATCAGGGTAAACAGCACGCCAAACAGGGTGACCAGCAGGGCGGGCAGATACCACTCCTGACGACGGCTCAGCATCAGCAGGATGAAGGGGGGCAGCAGCATCACCAGACCGGTGCGCAGCAGGCCGACGGCCCCCACCATGGGGGAGAAGCCGTTGCCGTAGCTCCCCTCGAAGAAGATGTCGAAGGCGTAATATTTGAACGCGGCCAGCAGGTCGTGCTGCTGGAAGTAGCCGTAGAGGGGGCCGCCAATCAGCGCCAGACCGAGCAGGCTGGAGACAAGCAGCAGGATGGCGTCACGCCACTTCTCGTGCAGGCACCAGTGGCAGAACAGCACCAGATACCAGGCACCCCAGAAGGCGCCGTTGTTGGTACGCATCCAGGCGACGATGGCAAAGGTGAGGGCCGCCACCAGCGCCGGCCACCAGCGAAATCCCTTGTCCAGCAACAGGGTAATGAAGGCCCACTGGGCTATGAGGGCGAGGTGGAAGGTCCAGTCCTCGGTCATGTTGCCGTAGTAGTAACGGGTACCGTAGAGGGCCAGCAGTGCCAGCATGGCGCCAAGGCGCGCCCTGACCGAGAGGCCAAGCTGGGAGAAAGCCTGCCAGCTGGCCATCAGCCCGAGCCAGCAGAGCACCCACTCCAGCGCCCAGATCCCGACAAATCCACCCAGACCATACCCCAGCGCATCGAGGGCGAAGATCATCGGCCCCTTGATATCGATCATGTCGCGATAGAGCACCCCCCCTTCACTCCACATTTTGCCCATGACGGCAAAGAGCGAGGCGTCAAACCCCGGTGCCATGGCATGAACGAGCGGGTTGCGCAGGCAGAAGAGCAGCGCCAGCAACGCGGTCAGCAAGATGGCTGTGGGCTTGATGGCCGGATTGACGCGGGGGGGAGTGAAACGGATGGAATGATTCATGAAGTAGCCTGTTCCTGCAGCTGGTCTTGAAAGCGGGCCTATCTTGCCGAGCCCGCGCGGATGATGCAATGGTACAGGCCCATCCGGGGCAAATATTGTCGAAAAAGAGCGGTTTCAGAGACGAAAAATGCCTATCTGCCCGATATGGATGCAGACAGGCACATCGAGGGGCCTTTACGGCAGGTACTCGACTCGCGGTGGCATGGCCCGCAGCTCCGGCTGATGGCGGGCCCAGCGGATAAAGGCATCGGCTAGCGTGATGCCAAGCTCCTGATTGTGCTGGGTCAGGGTACGAGTCAGCGCGGTGTAGCCCTCCTTGCCGGAGGCGGTATAGGCGCTCGAGACCCCGCGATAAACCTGGTCGGACTCCACCGGTTGCCAGCTGTCAGGTGCCGGTTCCCACTCCAGACGGGTAATACGCTGACCTTTGGGCCGATCGGCCTGGTAGGTGAAGCGCACCCCGGCGGTGTAGGGGAAGCTGCCGTTGCCATTGCCGACCACGCCATTATTGGTGGCATTGTCGATGGCATTCTCCAGCGCTTCCGCCAACTCGTGGCCGTGTACCCGATAGAGGGTGAGGGGAATGGCAAAGGGGAGCAGGCGACCGGCGATATCGGCCTCGCTCAAGGGGCCCGGCTCCAGCGAGCAGCGCACGCCACCAGCGTTGTGCAGGGCAAAATCGACCTCGCCCACCTGTTCCCGGGCCGCCATCAGCATGGCATGGGCCACCAGCGGTGCGACATGGCTGCCGTGAGGCAGGTTGGCATCGGGCAGGCGCTGATGGGGGAGCGGGGTATCGAGTCTGGTGACGATGCGCTGGGTCATGATCTCGATCTCCGGCCGGTAGCGTTTGGCCAGATGCTGCTCCAGCCTAGCATCCGGCTCGCAGAAGGTGAGTCCGGCTGGCGGCGTGGAGCCGAACGGCCAGGGTTGCCAGGGGAGCCACTCCAGCTGGCCGAGGCTATCTACCACGCGGCCAGCGCCATCGAAGGTGAGCTCGCAGACGCCAAGGCAGAGAGCACTGTGGCCCGCGTGCATGATGGCTACGCCATTGTGCATCAGGGGATAATCCCCTTCGCTTGGCAGGCCCAGCAGCGCAAGATCCCCCAGCAGGCTGTGGGTATGACCGCCAACAATGAGACTGATCTCGGGGAAGCGTTCGGCCAGCAGCTTGTCCTGATCCAGCCCGAGGTGGCTCAGCAGCACGATATGGTGGATTCCTTCGCCCTTGATCTCGCGAATGACCCGGGTCAGGGTTTCGTTCACCCCGTGGAAGCGGGTGTGGGGATCCGGATTGGCGATGGCCGCCATCTGGGCAAGCGTGATCCCGAGCAGGGCAAAGGGGACGCCATCGATGACCCGGCGATGCCAGGGCTGATGGGCGTCGTAGAGGTGGGGAATATCCCACAGGCGAAGAGGCGTATCGGCCGGCTCCTGACTGTTGTCCAGATTGGCCGCGAGCACCGGAAAATCGAGCTGGCGCAGAAACTCCACCAGCTGGCCATTACCCAGATCGAATTCGTGGTTGCCGATCACCATGGCATCGGGGGCCAGCATGGCGAGCAGGTCGGCGTTGGCCCGCCCCTTGAACCGGTTGAAATAGAGGGAGCCCTGAAAGGAGTCGCCGCCGTGCAGAAAAAGGCAGCCGCGACCTGCTGCTGCCGCTTGCGCGCGCAGTTGGGTCAGGCGGGTCAGGATCCGGGCATAACCGCCACACTGGGTGCGCCACTGGGACTCTCCGGCGGGGGTGAAGCTTATCGGCGCACCATCGAAATGGGAGTGGCAGTCACTGAAGTGGGCAAGTTGAACCGTAATACTCATCTCGGTCCTCCTTTGGGGAAAAAGAGCACAGAGTCTACTGCAAAGAGGGGGAGAGATACCAGCCCGGCGCAGACCGGGCTGGTCAGCGATCAGGCAGGAACCATGATCTGGGTAGCGACGATCACCACCAGCAGGCCGACGGCCACCGGCAGCGAAGTGCGTTTGACCACTTCGAATGGCGAGAGTTTGCCCATCCCCGCACAGGCGACCACGACACCGGAGACCGGTGAAATGGTGCGGCCCAGGTTGGAGGCTTGCAGCATGGGGATCACCAGATAGGCCGGGTTGATGCCAAGGCTGGTGGCCAGATTGGGGATCAGCTCCACGAAGGCGTAGAAGGGAGCGTTGCCCGAGCCGGTGGTGAAGGCGGCTAGGGTGGTGATCACCACCAGTGACAGCATCATGATCATGCCGCCCGAGCCCAGATCCTGGGCGTGGGCCAGCAGGGTGTCGATAAAGCCGATAGTCATCAGACCCTGAGCGAAGACACCGGCACCGACCAGCAGCATCACCACCCCGGCAAAGGCGTCGGCCATGTTGCGCCAGCAGACCTGCAGGCCATCCAGCAGCTCCTTGCCGTTGCGCAGGCGTACCAGCTCCAGCAGGCTGGCCAGCACCATGCACATAACGATGATGGTGACGATATCGAGCTGCGGGCCCCATTTGCCGTCAAACACCAGCACCCCGATGATGGGGGTGAAGGGGAGAATGGCGTAGAAGCCGGGCGCCGTGGTGATGAGGTCGCTCGGCGCTACCGGCTCGTTGTGCTCGCCGGACTTTTGGTCAAGGTAGCGCTGCCAGAAGAAGTGGGTCACCGCCATACAGGCGATGGCGACCAGCGAGATGGGCAGGGTCAGCTTGAAGGCAAAGTCCAGCAGCGGCATGTTGGCAGCCTGGGCTGCCATCACCACGTCACCCGAGGTCGGAGCCAGAATGATGGCGGCTGGCGAGGCGCACACGGCGGCTGCGGCACCGCGGGAGATCCCCATGTTGACCATCAGCGGAAACAAGGTCGCCATCAGCAGCACGCCCAGACCGGTGGCGGAGCTGACCGCCAGCGACATGGCACAGGCCACCAGATAGGCGGCAACCAGCAGGATATAGGGGGATTTGATGATGCCGAGCGGTTTGCTGGCCAGCTTGACCAGAATGGTGTTGGCACCGATGTGGCTCATGTAGCCGGCGAAGCCGCACAGCACCATGATCAGCATCCCCAGTCCACCGCCACGATCGTTGAGCAGGAAGCGGACATATTCGAAGATATCGGTGGCGATATAACCGGTGCTTGTTACCTTGCTCGGCAGCACCGGCTTGCCCATCAGGGCAGTGACGACCAGCAGCAGCAAGCCGCCGCTCAGCAACACGCCTGTCGCTGAGTATCCTTTGAAGATGGCGCGCCCGACCACCAGAGTGACCAGGGTGCCGATGATGAGTTCCAGCATCTATTCCATTCCATTAAACAAGAGGGGTTCGGAGTCTATTCCTATAGAGGTAATTTGGCGATATGAAACTCGATGCAGTGTGAACCTAATCAATGTTTGGCCAGTTTTGCAGAATTAAAGAAGGGTAAAGGTGCTTTACCCTGAATTTTTGACGCAATAGCCTTGCCGCCTTCAGGTTTTCTTTTGAGGCTTTTGTATGGTTTTTCGTCGTTTGTCAGGTGTTAAACGCTGGATATGGCTCCTTTGCTGGATGTTGCTGCCGCTGCCGGCCGTTGCCATGAAGAACGATGGATTTCATCAGACCGGCCCCCATCAGGCGGTCGCCATGCGGCGATTGATGGCTGCCCACTCCTACGGTGTGGTGGTGGTGGCCAGAGGGCAGGTTCCCCGTTATGCCGCGCTGGCATCGCGCATGAGTGAGGGGGAGTGCATGAATCGCAATGGCATCCGGGTGGACGGTGTGGCGGTGCTGGTGATCCCCCGGTTCTATCCCGGGGAGGGAAAACGGGGGCTTTGCGAGCTGTGGCTGAAAGAGGGGGCAGATCAGGACTTTTTTGCCAACCGTATTAAAAATGATCAGTTCATTCAGATAGATGGTCACGACATTAATGTGAAAAACTATCACCTCAACTGGCTGCGCATCAGTCGCTCTGCCCAATAAAAATACAGATTTGGCCTTGTGCCATACTCTGCTCACGGAACCTGTGAGCGGGCTCTGATTTCTGGCCCATCATTGTGTTGCGCCATATCTTTGGCACACATAGGCTATAGACGTTATCTGTGTGGCGGCGCGTTTCCCCAAGGTCGGTACTTCGCCCGTGCAATCAAGGAAGGTAGTCTGGCATGGTCAGCAAGTTCTATGGAGTAGTAGTGGGGGTTGCGGCGCTGCTGCTGCCCCTGGCGAGTCAGGCGCAGCCAATCAGGCCGCAAGTGGTCCCCGAGTCCCGTATCAATGTTCGTTTTTATGAGGTAAGTGCTGCCCAGCCAGATCAACTGGCCCGGGCCATCGCCCAGAGTGCCCCCAAGGTGAACGGCAAACCCGTGCTCGGCAAGGCGAGTTATCAGCTCGATTGGCAACTGGAGACCGATCAGCTGCAGGGGCTCTGCCAGCTGAGCAGAGTCACCGTCACCACCCGTGCGACGGTTGAATTGCCCCGCTGGCGCCAGAGTGAAAGTAGTGGTGAAGGGAAGAACAACGCGGCCGATCCGGCGCGCCAGCGCTGGGCTCGCTTGCTGGCCAGCATGTTCGACTACGAGTCCCGCTTCAAGGAGATGGTTCAGCAAGGTGCCAATCAGGTTGGCGGCGCCATTGCTGATTTGCCTGCTCACAGCGACTGTCAGGCACTGCGTTATGCAGCCTGGGCTGCGGGGCAGGGAGAGTTGGTGAAGATCCGCAGCCGTATCGCCGATTTTCAGCGACAAACCCGTTATGGCGAGCAACTTGGAGTCCACTGGCCCAAGTAGTCCAGCTAATCAAGATATGCATATTAGGCATATAAATAAAGGCCGCCCCTGTGGGCGGCCTTGTCATTTCGGGGCGTTGGCTTTATGCCAGCGCTTTGCCCTTGAGCAGCTTGCGTACCCAGTAGCGGGCCGGGTGGAGCGCTTCCAGCAGATCGGCCGCCAGCGGCAGCGGATCGCCAGAGATCTCGCTGGCAAGCAGCTCGCCACAAAGTGGCGCCGAGCAGAGACCCCGTGAGCCCAGCGCCCCCAGCACATAGAGGCCGGGGTGGCACGGCAGGGGGGCGGCATTCTGCTGATCGGTGTGCAGCCCGGCGTAGTGATCCGCCAGGCTTGCCAATCTGGCGACTGGCCCCACCACCGGCAGGTGATCCCGACTGGCGCAGCGCACGCCCACCCGAGCCTCATTGCCGCTGACATCCACCTCGGCTGGCCACTGCTGATCCGGCAGGCAGGCTTGCAACCGCCCCTGATTCTGGGCCTGCTCGTCGGCTCGAAATTCGAGGGTGGTCTGGTTGCGGCCATAGCTGGCCCCGATGCAGTGGTGATCGTTGTGGGCTGGAGTGAGGTAGCCATCGTAGCAGAGCACGGTATTGAGCCGGCTCAGGCTGGTCGAGGCCGGCACATGGCTTACCTGACCGCGCACCGGATAGAGCGGCAGCTCGGCAAAGGGGATGAGCGCAGGCAGTTTGTGCCCGGCGGCAACCACCAGATTGGGGGCTTGCCAGCGGCGCCCGTCACGACTCTCGACCTGCCAGCCATCGGCCTGTTCCGCAATGGTGACCACTTCGGTATTGAACACCAACTCCAGCAGCCCGCTGGCCTGCGCCTCCTTGAGAGCAGCGCGGGTGAGATCCGCCGGGCAGAGCCAGCCTCCCAGCGGATAGCTGACGCCGCTGTGGCCGCAGGGCAGGCCGACGACCTGTTCTACTTCCGCGGTCGAGACGGGTTGCATCAGCTCGGACGGGAAGGGGCCCTGACTCATTTTCGCCAGCTTGGCTGCCGATTTGTCGTCATAACCGAGTTGGGTCACCCCGCACAGTGCAAAGGCGACGGGATGGCGCTCGGCCAGTGCCAGCAGGCGGTGGCGGGCATAGCCAAAGGCAAGTGAATAGAATTGCGACAGCGCATCGTGCTCGCCGTTAAGCAGTGGATAGAGGGCTCCCTGCCGGTTGCCTGAGGCGCCGTTGGCTGGCTCGTCATCTTCACACAACAGGGTCACCTTGCGGCCACGCTCTACCAGAGAGAGCGCCGTCATGGCCGAGGCGATGCCGCCGCCAATGATCAGCACCTCGCCAGCGCGTCCGACAGGACGGGCATACCAGGGGGCGATGGTGTGCTGCGGCTGCTTGTCGGTGCGATCCCCCGCCAGCATTTCACGCTTGCTACCGTGTCCTTTCACCTTCTTCATGGCAAAGCCTGCAGCAATCAGGCCGCGGCGCACGAAGCCGGCACAGGTGAAGGTGGCGATGGTGGCGGCAGGACGGGCGAGGCGAGCCAGACCGTCAAACAACGCTTGCGTCCACATCTCGGGGTTTTTGGCGGGGGAAAAGCCATCCAGATACCAGGCATCCACCAATCCCTCTGCGTGGTGGGGCAGTTGCGGCATCATATCCTTGATATCGCCCAACCAGAGATCGAGCCGGATCCGGCCACCGGCAAAGATAAGGCGATGGCAGCCGGACACCGGAATGGGCCACTGCTCGATGAGTCCCTGACTTAAGGAAGAGAGCTCGGGCCAGGCGGCCAGCGCTTTGCGCAGATCACCCTGGGTCAGGGGGTATTTTTCGAAACTGATGAAATGAAGGCGGGAGCCGTTGCCGGTTTGGGGCGCCTGTTCCAGAAAGGCAGCCATTGTCGCCAGAAAGTTAAGACCTGTGCCGAAACCTGTCTCACCTATCACGAAAATGTCACGATCATGATGCAAAAATCGCGCTGGCAGCCGGTTTTGCTGCAAAAAGACATAGCGCGTTTCAGCTAGACCGTTATCATTGGAAAAGTACACATCCCCGAACTCACTGGAGACTGGAGTTCCCGCCTCGTTCCAGTCCAATCGGGCATGATGTAAGGATGTTTGACTCACGTTTTCCTCGGCTCGCGTCACAAAAACGCGGGCATTCTACGTGAAAGCAGACCAGTTTGGCAGCCGAAAGCGGGTAAACTTGGCGCCAGTTTTTCCAGACGAGATGAATTAATGAGAAGAGCAGTGATCACCGGTATCGGCGTCATCTCCAGTATCGGCAACAACAAGGAAGAAGTGCTGGCCTCCCTGAAAGCAGGTAAATCCGGCATCACCTATTCCGAGCAGTTCGAGCAGCACAACCTGCGCAGCCGTGTCTGGGGTAATATCAAACTCGAGCCGTCTGAACTGATCGACCGTAAAGTCATGCGTTTCATGGGTGACGCTGCGGCCTACGCCTACCTCTCCATGCAGCAGGCCATTGAAGATGCCGGTCTGGCGCAGGAGCAGGTCTCCAACGAGCGTACCGGCCTGGTGGTCGGCTCAGGTGGTGCTTCCGGCAAGAACACCTCGGAGTCTGTGGACATCGCCCGTGAGAAAGGGGTCAAGCGTGTAGGCCCTTACATGGTGCCGCGCACCATGTCTTCCACCACCTCTGCCTGTCTGGCCACCCCGTTCCAGATCAAAGGGGTCAACTACTCCATCAGCTCCGCCTGCGCAACCTCTGCTCACTGCATCGGTCACGCGCTGGAGCTGATCCAGCTTGGCAAACAGGATGTGGTCTTTGCCGGTGGCGGTGAAGAGCTGGACTGGTCCTCTACCATCCAGTTTGACGCCATGGGCGCCCTTTCCACCAAGTACAACGATACGCCGGAAAAAGCGTCCCGTACCTATGATGCGAACCGCGACGGTTTCGTTATCTCCGGTGGCGGCGGCATTCTGGTGGTTGAGGAGCTGGAACATGCTCTGGCCCGTGGTGCTCACATCTATGCCGAGCTGACCGGTTACGGTGCCACCTCCGATGGCTATGACATGGTTGCCCCGAGCGGTGAAGGCGCGGTGCGTTGCATGAAGATGGCAATGCAGGGTGTCGGCAAGGTTGATTACATCAATACCCACGGTACCTCCACTCCGGTGGGTGATACCAAAGAGCTGGAAGCTATCCAGACTCTGTTTGGCTCCAACGGTCCCAAGATCTCCGCCACCAAGGCGATGACTGGCCATGCGCTGGGCGCTGCGGGTGTGCATGAGGCTGTCTACTCCCTGCTGATGATGGAACACGGCTTTATCGCCCCCAGCATCAACATCGAGACTCTGGACGAGAAAGCTGAAGGTCTGCCCATCGTGCGCGAGTACGAAGCGGCCGAGCTCAACACCGTCATGTCCAACAGCTTCGGCTTTGGCGGTACCAACGCCTCCCTGGTGTTCAGCAAGTTCAAAGCCTGATCATCCGGTTGATATGAAAAAAGCGCCTCAGGGCGCTTTTTTTGTTTCCGTGATCTGCCATCACTCATTGCAGAGCAGAGCAGAGCAGAGCAGAGCAGAGCAGAGCAGAGCAGAGCAGAGCAGAGCAGAGCAGAGCAGAGCAGAGCAGAGCAGAGCAGAGCATCAACCATTGTGGGTAGGGGGCAGACAGCGCAGATGGTTGGTGTCAGGTGAGATCACACCAATGAGCCTGCTCCGCGTCTTGGGAGAAAATCAGATAGCAAGAAGGGAGCCTGAGGCTCCCTTCTTTGTTTGCGGTAACTTGATGGCTGCTGGTTAGAACCAGAAGCCGATGATAAAGGAGCCTGCCAGCGTCAGCATCACGTTGGCCACCGCATAGGTACCTGCGTAGCCAAGTGCCGGAATGGAGCTGTTGGCGGCTTCGTTGACCACATCCATGGCGGGGGCGCAGGTACGGGCACCTGTGATGGCGCCGAGCAGCAGGGCCGGGTTCATCTTCAGTACCCAGACTCCGAACAGGTAACCGACCAGCACCGGCAGAGTAGTGACCAGCATGCCGGAGAAGAGCACCACGGCACCCACTTCGCTCAGGTGATCGAGGATGCCGCCACCGGCTTTCAGACCGGTGCTCACCATAAAGACCGCCAGACCGAGATCCTTGGCCAGTCGCAGGGCGCCTGGGGGCACGTAGCCGACCGTCGGGTGGTTGGCCCGCAGATAACCCATCAGAATGCCTGCCAGCAGCAGACCGACCGCGTTGCCGAGGCCAAATTCAATCTGGCCGAACACCAGCGAGACGGAGCCGATCAGCAGCCCCAGCACGAAGAAGGTGGTGAAGGCCACCAGATCTGTAGTCTGGCTGTGGATACTGATAAAGCCGATCTTGTTGGCCAGCAGTTTGACCCGCTGTTTCTCGCCGCTGATCTGCAGCACGTCACCTTTTTGCAGCATGATGTTGCGATCGAACGGCATCTCGATTTGGGAGCGCACTACCCGGTTGAGGAAGCACCCCTTCTCGGTCAGGTTGAGCTCCACCAGATGGCGGCCCACCACGGAGTCGTTCTTTACCACGATCTCTTCGGTGACGATCTGCAGGTCGAGCAGGTTGCGATCAAACACCTCTTTACCGTTGCGGTAGTTGACGTCCAGCTTCTCGTGGCTCTCGGGATAGCCCACCAGAGCGATCTCGTCCCCTTCCTGAATGACGGCATCGCCATCGGGACTGGCGAGAATGCCGTTGCGGCGGATCCGCTCCACATAGCAGCCGGTGTGGGGGTAGATGCCAGTCTCGCGCAGGGTGCGGCCACCAATCCAGGCTGCCAGTTCGGGGCCAACCCGATAGGCACGGATGATGGGCAGGTAGGTCTTGCGACTGTCGCTGTCGGAGAGACCCCGCTCACGGGCAATTTTTTGCGCTTCGGTGTTGAGGTCAAGCCGTGCCAGCGAAGGGAGGTAGCGCACTACCAGCATCAGGCCAACCAGACCCACCAGATAAGTCAGGGCGTAGCCGATACC